>NZ_JBFAID010000016.1:21831-111722 GCF_040654475.1 Micromonospora sp. NPDC050686 | reverse complement strand
ATCCAGGAGGGACGAGTGCTCACCCACCGGCGGCTACCACCGGACGAGTCTGCCTGAGGCCGACCCGCAACACTCATTAGGAGGGGCCCCCGCTTAACGCATTTTGCATCGGCGGGGGCCCCGCCAATCACCCCGGCCGGGTCACCAGGCGGCGGCGAGGAAGCCGGCGGAGATCAACACCGGCCCGCCGACGGCGGCGGCCACCGCCCAGCGCCGCGCCCGCGGTTCGGGCAGCCGGGTGGCGCCGGTCCACCGGGCGATCCCGGCGCCGCAGGCCAGCACCAGCAGCAGCCCGAGCAGCCAGCGCAGGTGCCGCCCGGCGCCCCGGTCGGCGTACGCGGTGTCGGCGTCCGCGCCGGTCATCCGGGCGGGCAGCGCGGCGCCGGTGCTGGCCCGCTCCCGGGGCACCCCGCTGACCCGCACCCCGTGTGCGACGAACCGTTCGCCCTCGGCGGTGAAGATCCCCCGGCAGCGCTGGCTCAGCCCGGCCCCGGTGCAGTTGCCGATCACCACCGTGCCCTCGTTGGCGTGCCCCACCGCCAGCCAGAACGGCCCGGCGCTGACCCAGCCGAAGAACGCCGCGACCAGGCTCAATGCCACCAGGACGGCCAGTCCGCGCGGTGGGTCCGGGGGGCGGGGGGACCGGGTGGGGCGGGCGTCGCGACCGCCGGCCGGTGCCCGCTCCCGGCCGCTCGCCGGCTCGGCGCGCAGCGGGGTGCCGTCCCAGTGCACCTCCTCGATCGGGGCCCAGAACAGGTCGTCGTCCGGTTCGGCCGGCGGCTCGCCGCCGTCCCGCCCGCGCCGCCGCCACCGGGGCTGCCGGATCGGCACCCGGCGGGGCAGCGCGTCCACCGGCGCGCCGGTGGTGGGCTCGACCCGCGCCTGGTCCTCGGCCGCCGCCGTACCGTCGGTCTCCGCCGACTCGGCGGGACCGGGCCGTGGTTGCGGCGCGACGGCCCCGGACGATCGCCCGGGGGTACGCCGCGGCGGCGCGGCCCCCTCCACGGCTGCGCTGTGCGGTTCGTCGCGGCCGGCTGCCGCTGGTCTGCCAGTCACGCCCTTCATTGGACACCGGTGGATGGGACCGGACGGGCAGCTCAGTGCGCGTGTCGGCGACAAATCGGACGGGCTGTCGGCGCGCGGCCGTGGCGCGCACCCTATTGGTTCGCCGGGGACCGGTGGCGGTCACTAGGCTTTACGCTCATGAGTCACGTTCTCGCCGCGGTCGCCTGGCCCTACGCCAACGGCCCGCGCCACATCGGCCACGTATCCGGATTCGGCGTTCCCTCCGACGTCTTCGCCCGGTACATGCGGATGGCCGGTCACGACGTGCTCATGGTCTCGGGCACCGACGAGCACGGCACCCCGATCCAGGTGCAGGCCGACGCCGAGGGAGTCACCCCGCGCGAACTGGCCGACCGGTACAACCGGGTGATCGCGGAGGACCTGCGGGCGCTCGGGCTGTCCTACGACCTGTTCACCCGGACCACCACCCGCAACCACTACGCCGTGGTGCAGGAGCTGTTCGCCGGGCTCTACCGCAACGGCTACATCGTCGCCAAAATCACCACCGGGGCGATCTCCCCGTCCACCGGCCGGACGCTGCCCGACCGCTACATCGAGGGCACCTGCCCGATCTGCGGCTACGACAGCGCCCGCGGCGACCAGTGCGACAACTGCGGCAACCAGCTCGACCCGATCGACCTGATCAACCCCAAGTCCAAGATCAACGGAGAGACCCCGGAGTTCGTCGAGACCGAGCACTTCTTCCTGGACCTGCCCGCCCTGGCCGACGCGCTGCGGCAGTGGCTGGACACCCGCGAGGGCTGGCGCCCCAACGTGCTGCGGTTCTCCCGGAACCTGCTCGACGACCTCCAGCCCCGGGCCATCACCCGGGACCTGGAGTGGGGCGTGCCGATCCCCCTCGAAGGCTGGCGGGACCGGTCGGACAAGCGGATCTACGTCTGGTTCGACGCGGTGATCGGCTACCTCTCCGCCTCCATCGAGTGGGCGCGCCGCACCGGCGACCCGGAGGCCTGGCGCAGGTGGTGGTCGGCGGACGGCGAAGGGAAGGATGCCCGTGGCTACTACTTCATGGGCAAGGACAACATCGTCTTCCACTCGGTGATCTGGCCGGCGCTGCTCGCCGGCTACTCCGGTGCGGGCTCCCGGGACGGCGAGCCGGGCGAGCTGGGCCGGCTCAACCTGCCCACCGAGGTGGTCTCCAGCGAATACCTGACCATGGAGGGACGGAAGTTCTCCTCCTCCCGCAAGGTGGTCATCTACGTCCGCGACTTCCTGGAGCGGTACGACGCCGACGCGCTGCGCTACTTCATCGCGGTCGCCGGGCCGGAGAGCAACGACACCGACTTCACCTGGGCCGAGTTCCTCCGCCGCAACAACGACGAGCTGGTCGCCGGCTGGGGCAACCTGGTCAACCGGTCCGTGTCGATGACGGCCAAGAACTTCGGGGCGATCCCGCCGGTCGACCCGGCCGGCCTGACCGAGGCCGACGAGGCCCTGCTGGCCACCGCCAAGGCCGGGTTCGCCACCGTCGGCGACCTGATCGCCAGGCACCGGCAGAAGCAGGCCATCGGCGAGGCGATGCGGGTGGTCGCCGAGGCCAACAAGTACCTGTCGGACCAGGCGCCCTGGAAGCTCAAGGGGGAGGACGACAAGCCCCGGATGGGCACCATCCTGCACGTCGCCCTCCAGGTGGTCAGCGACGCCAACACGCTGCTCACCCCGTTCCTGCCGCACTCCGCGCAGCGGATCCACGAGCTGCTCGGCGGCACCGGCGTGCACGCCCCGATGCCCCGGATCGAGGAGGTCGAGGACCTCGACGGCGGGCCGGCGTACCCGGTGCTGACCGGCGACTACACGGTCGGCGCGCGCTGGGAGTCCGTACCGGTCGAGGCGGGCCGGCCGCTCGCGGCGCCCAAGCCGGTGTTCCGCAAGCTCGACCCGTCCATCGTCGACGAGGAGCTGGCCCGGCTGGCCGGCTGAACACGCCGCGCCCCCTGGCGGAGCCAGGGGGCTGAGCACGCAGGCCGCGGCCCCGGTTCTGCCGGGGCCCGCGGCGCGTGCGGCCGTCAGGCGCGGGCCATCGACGGTGCGCCGATGAACTCCATGATCGCCTGGTTCACCTCGGTCGGGTGTGTCCACGGGGTGCCGTGTGGCGCGCCCTTGAGGGTGATCAGCCGGGCGTCGGCCAGCATGTTCTGCAACCGCTGGCCCGTCTTCGGGTACGGCAGCACGTTGTCCTTGTCGCCCTGGATGATCAGCACCGGGATGTCGATGTTCGGCAGGTCGCCCCGGAAGTCGGTCTGCCAGGCGGCCACGGAGTCGTGGGTGCCCTTCGCCGACGCCTGCGCCCCGATCTGCCAGTGCGCGTGGTACGCCTCGTCGCTGACCAGCTTGCCCCGGTTCTCGCTGGCGTTGAAGAACGCGTCGCAGAACTGGCTCAGGTAGGCGAACCGGTCCTGGATGATGGCCTGCTGGAAGCCGTCGAAGAGGCTCTTCGGCACCCCCTCCGGATTGTCCGGCGTCTGGAGCAGAAACGGCGCCAACGGGGCCATCAGCACCGCCCGGTCCACCCGGTTCGAGCCGTACGCGCCGAGGTAGCGGGTGATCTCCCCGGTGCCCATCGAGTGCCCGACCAGGATCGCGTTGCGCAGGTCGAGTTCGGTCATCAGCACGTCCAGGTCGGCCGCGAAGGTGTCGTAGTCGTACCCCATGGCCGGCTGGGCGGAGGCGCCGAACCCCCGCCGGTCGTACGTGATCACCCGGTAGCCGGCCGCCAGCAGCGGGCCGCTCATCTTCTCCCAGGTCGCGCCGTTGAACGGGAACCCGTGGATCAGCACGATCGGCTGGCCGGAGCCGTGGTCCTCGTAGTACAGGTCGATCGGCGCGGAGTTCTCCGTACCGACGGTGATGAAGGGCATGGCCTCTCCCGGATCCGTATCGAAGTCGGACCCCGCGGCATTCCCGCGCCGCGCCCCCTTATTCGCCCCCGTACGGCAGGTCGACCACCCGGTCGTCGAGCAGTTCG
Source organism: Micromonospora sp. NPDC050686 (assembly GCF_040654475.1). NCBI lineage: Bacteria > Bacillati > Actinomycetota > Actinomycetes > Micromonosporales > Micromonosporaceae > Micromonospora > Micromonospora sp. NPDC050686. The sequence goes on along the minus strand of NZ_JBFAID010000016.1, from coordinate 107,671 downwards.
GCGGCCGGCGCCCACACCTCGTACACGCCCCGTTCGTGGCATTGCGCGGCGGTCACCGCCACCGCGTCCAGATCCGGCCGGCGCAGCCGCAGCCGCAGCCAGCCCGCCTCCTCCCGCAGCACCAGGCAGGGCACGCCCCGCCAGGTCGCGTACCGCAGCCGGCGGGCCGCCGCCGCCACCGGGTAACGCGCCGCCCGGGTCATCGCCAGCACCCGGAACCCGCCCGGCTGGTCGGCCACCGCCTCGAACTCGTTGCCGCCGTAGCGGCCGACCAGCTGGGTCGAGCGGGGCGCGTCCCCGGTCGGCACGTACTCCTGGTCGGGTGAGAGGCCGGGCACCGCGGCGAGCAGGTGCCGCCACTGTGGGCCGGCCATCCGCAGCCAGGCCCGCTGCTCGGGCTGGTAGCTGTAGAGCACCACCTCCACCCCCTCCGCCGGGTAGGCCAGCAGGGTGGCGTTCGCCGGCATCGGCAGGTCGGCGAAGTCCCGGGTGACGAACTCGGGGATCAGCTGGACGTTGCTCGGGACGAAGCCGGTGCCCAGCACCGGCGGGCCGAGCCGGTCGCGGGGCGGCAGCGCGGTCAGGCCGAGGTGCGCCGGGCCGGCCGGCACGTCGTAGTCGGCCGGGTCCGCGGCCCGCCAGCGCAGCGCGTACGCCACGTCCTGGCCGTCCCGGCCGACCGGACCGTCGGCCCGCAGCACCGCCAGCGCGGCGGGCGTACGCAGGTGCGCCACGTCGTGCTCGCGGTAGCAGAAGCCGTGCGGCAACCAGCCCCGTAGGTGACCGGCGAGCTGCCGGGCGGAGAGCACCTTCACCATCCGGGTGCCCGGCCGGATCACCGCCGACCCGCGCACCGCCGCCAGCGTCGGATCACCGGCCGCCGCCGGCTGCTGGCTGAGCTGCTGCACCTGCCGCCAGCCCCGCTCCCGGTGCAGCGGCAGCATCAGCGGCGCCTCGGGCTCCTCGCCCGGGGGCGTCGCCCCGTGCACCACGGTCACCTCGGTGACGTGCGCGAACCGCCGCCACGGGTGGGGCGCGCCGGGCCGGGGCGCCCACTCGAAGCCGGCCACCTCGGCCGCGCTGAACAGCTCGTACGCCGCGCCCCGCGCGATCTCCTCGGCCGGGTACGCCGCACCGTCGTACGTCACGCGCAGCCCGGTCCGCTCCTCGGCGGCGCCGCTGGTCTGGGGAGTGACGGTCACGGTGCGGACGCTAGGCGTGACACGTGCCCGGCAGGTGAACGGCCGGTCACGGGCGGGGAACGCGGTATGTGATGCTGGCGACGATGACTGAGCAGACCGAGCCCCGCAAGCAGCGCGCCGCCCGCCGGGCCGGCGAGTTCCCGCCCGCCCCGGAGGCGCTGCCCCACCCGGTGCTGGACAGCCACACCCACCTCGACATCACGGTCAGCGAAGCCGGCGTCCCCGGTGGCGGGCCGAGCGACGACCCGGTGGCCACCGCCATCGAGGTGGCCGCCGGGGTGGGCGTGGACCGGCTGGTGCAGGTCGGCGTGGACGTCGAGTCCTCCCGGTGGGGGGCCGACGTCGCCGAGAAGTACGCCGCCGTGCTGGCCACCGTGGCGCTGCACCCGAACGAGGCGCCCCGGCTGTCCGACCTGGACGAGGCGTTGCGCGAGATCGAGGCGCTCGCCGCCCGGGACCGGGTGCGCGGCGTCGGCGAGACCGGGATGGACTTCTTCCGTACCGGCGACGAGGGGCGGGCCGCGCAGGAGGAGAGCTTCCGCGCGCACATCGCCGTCGCCAAGCGGTACGGCAAGGCCCTGGTGATCCACGACCGGGACGCCCACGCCGACGTGCTGCGCGTCCTCGACGACGAGGGCGCACCCGACACGGTGGTGCTGCACTGCTTCTCCGGCGACGCCGAGTTCGCCCGCGAGTGCGTCCGCCGGGGCTACCTGCTCAGCTTCGCCGGCACCGTCACCTTCGGCAGCGCCGGGTCGCTGCGCGCGGCCGCCGCGCTCACCCCGCTCGACCAGATCCTGGTGGAGACCGACGCCCCGTACCTGACGCCGATGCCGCACCGGGGCCGGCCCAACGCGTCGTACCTGGTCCCGCTGACCGTGCGGTCGCTGGCCGCGACCACCGGGGCGGACCTGGACGAGCTCTGCGTCGCCATCTCCACCAACGGTGACCGCGCCTTCGGCCCCTGGTGATTGGAGGGGCCCCTTGTTAACAGACGCTTGTTAACAAGGGGCCCCTCCAATCACCCCCGGGGCGGCGCATACGCTACGGGGCGTGACCGGTCTCCTCGGCCCGGCGGAGATCCGGGAACTCGCCGCGCGCCTCGGCGTCGCCCCGACCAAGAGGCTCGGCCAGAACTTCGTGCACGACCCGAACACCGTCCGGCGGATCGTCACCGCCGCCGGCCTGGGCCCGGACGACGTGGCGCTGGAGGTCGGCCCCGGCCTCGGCTCGCTCACCCTGGCCCTGCTGCCGGCCGCCGCGCACGTGCACGCCGTGGAACTCGACCCGAAGCTGGCCGGCGCGCTGCCGGCGACCGCCGCCCGGTTCGCCGGCGCCGACGCCGCCCGGCTCACCGTGCACCACGCCGACGCGCTGCGGATCCGCGCCGCCGAGCTGGCCGGCCCCGCGCCGACCGCCCTGGTGGCCAACCTGCCCTACAACGTCGCGGTGCCGGTCGTGCTGCACCTGCTGGCCGAGCTGCCGACCCTCCGGCACGGCCTGGTGATGGTGCAGAAGGAGGTCGCCGACCGGCTGGTCGCCGGTCCCGGTTCCAAGGTGTACGGCGTCCCCTCGGTCAAGCTCGCCTGGTACGCCCAGGCCCGGGCCGCCGGCAAGGTCCCGCCGAACGTCTTCTGGCCGGTGCCGAACGTGGACTCCGGCCTGGTCGCCTTCACCCGTCGTGAACCGCCCCGCCTCGACGTGGCCCGGCAGGCCGTCTTCGCGGTGGTCGACGCGGCGTTCGCCCAGCGGCGCAAGACCCTGCGCGCGGCCCTGGCCGGCTGGGCCGGCGGCGCCGACCGGGCCGCCGCCGCGCTGACCGCGGCCGGGGTCGATCCCGGCGCCCGCGGGGAGTCGCTCACCGTCGAGCAGTTCGCCGCCGTGGCCGCGTCGGCCCCCGCCGCCACGCCCGCCGCCGGTTAGGCTGGCGCCGTGCCCGCCGAGGAGGTTTACGAGTGACCGCGCGGATCGAGCGGATGCCCGTGCACGTGTACGCGTACGACCTGGTCGACGGCCGGTACGAGTTGGTCGCCGACTCCGCCGAGGAGCTGATCGTGAGCAAGCCGTTCGACATCCGGTTGCGGGTCCGGGACATCGTCCCGTGACCGAGGCCTGGCGACCGGAGGACGACGAGCCGCGCGGGGCCAGCGGGCCGGTCCGCGTCCGGGTGCCCGCGAAGATCAACCTGCACCTCGGGGTAGGGCCGCTGCGCCGCGACGGCTACCACGAGCTGAACACCGTCTACCACGCGATCTCGCTGCACGACGAGCTGACCGCCCGCCGGGGCGATACCCTGACCCTTACCATGGCCGGCGAGGGCACCGGTGAGCTGGCCCTGGACGACTCCAACCTGGTACTCCGGGCCGCCCACGCCCTCGCCGGTTACGCCGGTGTTCCGCCGTACGCCCGGCTGCACCTGCGCAAGCAGATCCCGCTCGCCGGCGGGCTGGCCGGCGGCAGCGCCGACGCCGCCGCCGCGCTGGTCGCCTGCGACGCGCTCTGGGGCACCGGGCTGTCCCGCGACGAACTCGCCGGGATCGCCGCCGACCTCGGCTCCGACGTGCCGTTCCTGATCCACGGCGGCACCGCGCTGGGCACCGGCCGTGGCGAGGCGGTCAGCCCGGTGCTGGCCCGCCCCACCACCTGGCACTGGGTGGTCGCGGTCGCCGAGGGCGGCCTCGCCACCCCCGAGGTCTACCGGGAACTCGACCGGCTCCGCGACGGGGGCACCGCCGGCGCCCCGCTGGGCAGCACCGACGCCCTGCTCGCCGCCCTGCGGCAGCGGGACCCGGCGGTCCTGGCCGCGGCCCTCGGCAACGACATGCAGGCCGCCGCGCTTGCCCTGCGCCCTGCCCTCGGCGCCACCCTGAAGGCCGGCGAGGCGGCCGGCGCGCTCGCCGGCATCGTCTCCGGTTCCGGCCCCACCTGCGTCTTCCTGGCCACCGACGAATCCGACGCGCACCGGATCGCCGCCGAGCTGGCGGCGGCCGGGGTGTGCCGGGCGGCCCGGACCGCGCACGGCCCGGTGCCCGGGGCCCGGGTGGTCTGACCCGCCGCCCCGGCGGCGCCGGCCCGTCCCGCCCGCCCGGTGGGTGCGCAAGGCGGGACGGCCGGAGCGCGTACCCTGAAGGCCTCAGGCGTCCCGTGCCCGCCGGCACCGGGACGCCTTGATCATGGAGGGTGGGTGGGGTCGTGGCCAACATCGTCAACCTGGACCGGGTGTCCAAGGGGTACGGGGCCGCCGGGCCGCTGCTCACCGACGTCTCGCTCGGCCTCGACGACGCCGACCGGATCGGCGTGGTCGGCCTCAACGGCGCCGGCAAGTCCACCCTGCTGCGGCTGCTCACCAAGCAGGAGGAGCCGGACGACGGCCGGGTCACCCACCGCCGTGACCTGCGGGTCCTCTGGCTCCCGCAGAGCCTCACCCTGGCTGCCGAGGCGACCGTCCGGGACGTCGTCCTGGGCACCGCCTGGCTCGCCCAGAGCATGGGCGCCGAGCACGAGTGGGCCGGCGACGCGGGCGTCCGGGCCATCCTCGACGGCCTCGGCATGCCCCACCTCGGCCTCGACGCGCCGGTCGGCCCGATGTCCGGTGGCGAGCGCCGCCGGGTCGCCCTGGCCGCGCTGCTGGTCCGCGACGCCGACCTGCTCATCCTCGACGAGCCCACCAACCACCTCGACGTCGGCGGCGTCGACTGGCTGGCCCGGCACCTGGTCACCCGCAAGGGCGCCCTGGTGGTGGTCACCCACGACCGGTGGTTCCTGGACGCCGTCTGCACCACCACCTGGGAGGTCGCCGACCAGACCGTCCGGGCGTACGAGGGCGGCTTCGCGGCCTGGACCCTGGCCCGGGTGGAGCGGCAGCGGGTCGCCGCCGCCACCGAGGCCCGCCGGCAGAACCTGCTCCGCAAGGAGATCGCCTGGCTGCGCCGGGGCCCGCCGGCGCGTACCTCCAAGCCGAAGTTCCGCATCGACGCCGCCAACGCGTTGATCGACGACGTGCCGCCGCCGCGCGACACCATGTCGTTGCAGCGGATGGCCACCGCCCGGCTGGGCAAGCAGGTGTACGACCTGGAGGACGTGCGGCTGCACGCCGGCCCGAAGGAGATCCTGCACGACACGACCTGGCAGGTCGGCCCCGGTGACCGGATCGCCATCCTCGGCCGCAACGGCGCCGGCAAGACCACCCTGCTGCGGATGCTGGCCGGGGTGACCCGTCCCGACGGCGGCCGGTTCCACACCGGTTCCACGGTCAAGCCGGCGTTCCTCTCCCAGGAACTCGCCGAACTCCCCGGTCACCTGCGGGTCCTGGAGGCCGTCGAGGAGGTCGCCCGCCGGGTGCAGCTCGGTGACCGGGAGATCTCCGCCGCCCAGCTCGCCGAGATCTTCGGCTTCGACGACCGGCGGCTCTGGACCCCGGTCAGCGACCTCTCCGGTGGGGAGCGCCGGCGGTTGCAGATGCTCCGGCTGCTCGCCGGCGAGCCCAACGTGCTCCTCTTCGACGAGCCCACCAACGACCTGGACACCGACACCCTCGCGTCGCTGGAGGACCTGCTCGACTCCTGGCCCGGCACGATCATCGTGGCCAGCCACGACCGCTACCTGATCGAGCGGGTCACCGAGTCCGCGTACGGGATGTTCGGCGACGGCCGGCTGGTGCACCTGCCCGGCGGGGTCGACGAGTACCTGGCCCGCGCCGCCGCGGGCGGCGGGCCGGCGCCCGCCGACCTCACCCCCGCCGCGCCGGCGCCGGGCCGCGAGGGAATGTCCGCCGCCGAGGTACGCGCCGCCCGGAAGGAACTCGGCAAGCTGGAACGGCAGGTGGCCAAGCTGGAGCAGAAGGAGGCGGACCTGCTCGACCAGCTCGCCACCCACGCCACCGACTACGCCAAGGTGGCGGAGCTGGACGCCCGGCTGAAGGAGTTGCGGGCCGAGCGGGAGCGGACCGAGGAGACCTGGCTCGGCCTCGCCGAGCAACTGCCGGAGGGCTGACCGGCCCTCCGGTGGGGGGTGTGCGGCGTCACAGCCCGGCATGCGGGAGAATTGCCGCCGACCCCTCACTCGAACACGGTCTTGGAGACGCAGACATGGCCCACACCCCCGTCAACCATCCCGCGCGGCCGATCTACCGGGCGATCGGCGGGCTCGTTGGTCTGTACTTCGTGGTCTTCGGAGTGCTCGGCGCGGTCGGCAGCCTCGGCAACGACTTCTTCGCCCAGGATGACACCAAAGCCCTCGGCCAGGGCACGAATCTCGCCTTCTCCCTGATCAGCGTGCTGATCGGGGCGGCCGTGCTGGCCGGCACCGTGCTCGGTCGCAACCGCGACGTCGTGATCAACGGCTACCTGGCGTACGTCCTGATGGTGATCGGCCTGGGCGGGCTGGCGTTCCTGCGGACCGAGGCGAACATCCTCAACTTCAACATCATCACCGTGATGGTGACGATGGCGCTCGCCCTGGTACTGCTGATGGTCAGCATGTACAGCAAGGTCGGCACGGACGACGAGCACGAGGCGTGGCAGAAGGCCCGGCTGGTGCTCTGACCTCGCCCGGTTCTCGTCGGACCCGACCCCCGCTCCGGGGGTCGGGTCCGTTGCGTCGGGGCCTGGCCGGGTGGGTGTGTTCGGCGGACAGCGAGGGGGGACCTGGGGGAGAATCGCTCGGAAAGGGTCATCGTCGGACGGAGGCGGTCATGGCGCACTTTCCGGTGAACCACCCGGCGCGCCCGCTCTTCCGGGTCCTCGCCGGGCTCATCGGCCTCTACATCCTGGTCTTCGGGGTGTACGGCACCGTGGCGACCTGGGGGAAGCCGCTGTTCGACCGGAGCGACACCCATGCCCTCGGACTCCGCACCAACCTGGCCTTCGCCCTGGTGTCGGTGGTCTTCGGAGCTGTGCTGCTGGTCGGCGCCTCCCGGCGGACCAACCTCGGCCACTACATGAACCTGACCGCCGGGGTGGTCTTCCTGGTCACCGGCCTGCTCATGATGAGCGTGCTGCAGACCAGCGCCAACTTTCTCAACTTCTCGATGTCCACGGTCATCGTGTCGCTGTCGTTCGGGCTGGTGCTGCTCGCCACCGGCCTGTACGACCGGATCGGCCCGGCCGAGCACGCCGCCGCGGAGGAGCGACGCCGCCGGCACACCATCGCCGGCAACCGCTGACCTGCCTCACTGCCCCCGGACGGTGATCAGGCCGGGCTTCGCCTCCAGATGGGAAAGCCCGTTCCAGGCCAGGTTGACCAGGTGCGCGGCCACCGTCTCCTTACCGGGCCGGCGTACCTCCAGCCACCAGCGGCCGGTCAACGCGACCATGCCCACCAGCGCCTGCGAATAGAGCTCGGCCAGCTTCGGGTCGTACCCCCGGCTGGAGAACTCCGCGCCCAGGATGTGCTCCACCCGGTGCGCGACGTCGTTCATCACGCTGCTGAAACTGCCCGAGGGGGACATCACCGGCGACTCCCGGACCAGCACCCGGAACCCGCTGGTCTCCTCCTCGATGTAACCCAGCAGCGCCAGCGCCGCCTGCTCCAGCAGCTCCCGGGGGTGCCCGGCGGTCAGCGCCGTGGCGATCCGCTCCAGCAGGGCCCGGACCTCGCGGTCCACCACCACGGCGTACAGCCCTTCCTTGCCGCCGAAGTGCTCGTAGACCACCGGCTTGGAGACCTTGGCCCGGGACGCCACCTCCTCGATCGAGGTGGCGTCGAAGCCGCGCTCGGCGAAGAGCTGCCGGGCGATCCTGATCAGCTGCTCCCGGCGTTGCCCCGCCGACATGCGTATTCGAGGGGTGGGCTTGGTGGTCGGGGTGGTCCGGTGCGGGCTCTCGGCCGCGCCGTGCCGTCCCGCGTTGGCCCCGTTTCGCTCCGTCACCCGGCCATCCTGCCAGGCGTCGTCGTGGCACGGGGGCGCTGTCGTACGGCTGTCCTAATCTGTGGCCGTGACGGATTCTCTGGCCGAGCGGGCACGGCGGTTGCGCGTCGAGGAGCGGCTCTCCGCACGGGAGGTCCAGGCCCGGCTGGGGGTCGGCCGGCGGCGGTCGAGCTGGCGCATCGAGGGGCGTGGTGCGGGGAATGGCGGATGGAGATCCGCTGGCGGACCGGTAAGGTGTAGGCAGCCACTGGCGGGTGAAATTTGCCCGTTTCCGACCGTCCCGGGTCGTCTAATGGCAGGACGTCAGGTTTTGGTCCTGATTATAGGGGTTCGAATCCTCTCCCGGGAGCTTCCTGCCTCTGCCGCGTGGTTAGCATGACCGCGAGACCTGTCCGCCATCCCCGACGGGAGCATGCGTCGTGTCCCAGCCCCACCTCCGCACCGTTGTCGTGCTCGCCGCCGGTGAGGGCAAGCGGATGAAGTCCGCGCTGCCGAAGGTGCTGCACCCGCTGCTCGGCCGTACCCTGATCGGCCACGTGCTGAGCGCGGCGGCGCCGCTGGCCGCGGAGCGCACGGTCGTGGTGGTCGGCCACCGCGCCGAGCAGGTGCGGGAGCACCTGGCCGAGGTCGCCCCGCAGGCGACCCCGGTGCTCCAGGAGCAGCAGCTCGGCACCGGGCACGCGGTCCGGATCGCGCTGGAGGCCGTTCCGGAGGCGACCGGCACGCTGGTGGTGCTCAACGGCGACGTGCCGCTGCTGCGCGCCGAGACGGTCGCCGCGCTGGTCGACACGCACGAGGGCGCCGGTGCGGCGGCGACCGTGCTCGCGGCCGAGGTGCCGGACCCGGCGGGGCTGGGACGGATCGTCCGCGACGACGCGGGCCAGCTGGAGCGGATCGTCGAGGAGCGCGACGCCACCCCGGAGCAGCGCGGGCTGCGCGAGATCAACGCCGGCATCTACGCCTTCGACGCGGCCCGGCTGCGCGAGGCGCTGGGCAAGCTCTCCTCCGACAACGACCAGGGCGAGGAGTACCTCACCGACGTCTTCGAGCTGTTCGTCTCGGCGGGTGAGCCGGTGGCGGTGCACGTGGCGGGCGACCACACCGAGACGCTGGGCTGCAACGACCGGGTCGAGCTGGCCGGGCTGCGCCGGCTGCTGCGGGACCGGGTGAACGAGTCGTGGATGCGTACCGGGGTGACGGTGCTGGACCCGGCGACCACCTGGATCGACGTGACGGTGACCGTCGAGCGGGACGCGGTGATCGACCAGAACACCCAGCTCCAGGGCACCACGGTGGTGGGCGCGGGGGCGCTGGTGGGGCCGGACGTGACGCTGGTGGACACCGCGGTGGGCGAGGGCGCCAGCGTGGTGCGCAGCCACGCGGTGGGCGCCGAGATCGGCCCGCAGGCCAGCGTCGGCCCGTACGCGTACCTGCGGCCGGAGTCGCGGCTGGCCCGCAAGGCCAAGGTCGGCACGTTCGTGGAGACCAAGAAGGCCACCATCGGCGAGGGCTCCAAGGTGCCCCACCTGTCGTACGTGGGTGACGCGACGATCGGTGCGCAGAGCAACATCGGCGCGGCGACGGTCTTCGTCAACTACGACGGCGTACGCAAGCACCACACCACGATCGGCAACCACGCGCGTACCGGCGCGGACAACATGTTCGTGGCGCCGGTGAAGGTGGGCGACGGGGCGTACACCGCAGCCGGCTCGGTGATCATCGCGGACGTGCCGCCGGGGGCGATGGCGGTGGCCCGGGGTGAGCAGCGCAACGTCGAGGGTTGGGTGCTGCGCAAGCGGCCGGGTACGCCGGCCGCGGAGGCGGCCCGGCGGGCCGGTGAGAATGCGTCGGACCCGGCCGGTGCCGCAAGCGAAGGTGACTGAATCCACGGGGCGCCGTGCGCCCTGGGTGGACCGGTGAACGCGGGGGATACTGCAACCGAACAGCCCCCGGCCCACCGCCGCCGGGAACCACCGACATACGGGAGCAGACGGGCCCATGGGCAGCATCGTCGCCGAAAACCGCAAGAGCCTGATGCTCTTCTCCGGACGCGGCTTTCCGGAGTTGGCCAAGGAGATCGGTGAGGTGCTCGGCGTGGCGCCGACCCCCGCCGACGCGTACGAGTTCGCCAACGGTGAGATCTTCGTGCGTTACCGGGACTCCGTGCGCGGTTCGGACGCCTTCGTGGTGCAGTCCGTCACGCACGGGGTGAACACCTGGGTCATGGAGACCCTGATCATGATCGACGCGCTGAAGCGTGGTTCGGCCAAGCGCATCACCGTGGTGCTGCCGTTCTACCCGTACGCCCGGCAGGACAAGAAGCACCGCGGCCGGGAGCCGATCTCGGCGCGGCTGATCGCCGACCTGCTGAAGACCGCGGGCGCGAACCGGATCCTCACCGTCGACCTGCACACCGCACAGATCCAGGGCTTCTTCGACGGCCCGGTGGACCACCTCTTCGCGATGGACGTGCTGGCCGAGTACGTGGAGCGCAAGTACGCCGGCCGGCCGATGACCGTGGTGGCGCCGGATTCCGGCCGGGTGCGGGTGGCGGAGCGGTGGACCGACCGGCTGGGTGGCTGCCCGCTGGCGTTCATCCACAAGACCCGCGATCCGCTGAAGCCGAACCAGGTGGTGGCGAACCGGGTGGTCGGTGAGGTCGAGGGCCGGGTCTGCCTGATCGTCGACGACATGATCGACACTGGTGGCACGATCAGCAAGGCGGCGGACATCCTGAAGGAGTCCGGCGCCGCCGAGATCGTGGTCGCCTCGACCCACGCCCTGCTGTCCGACCCGGCGACCGAGCGGCTGAAGAACAGCCCGATCAGTGAGGTCGTGGTCACCAACACGTTGCCGCTGCCGCCGGAGAAGCAGCTCGACAAGCTCACCGTGCTGTCGATCGCGCCGCTGCTGGCCCGGGCCATCCGCGAGGTCTTCGACGACGGTTCGGTGACCACCCTGTTCGGTGGACTGAGCTGACCCGCGCGCCCCCGGTCCGTTGACGTGCGGGCCGGGGGTGGCGTGAGGGGCGGAAACGGCTCGGGTAGACTGGTGCGGTTGCCATGGCGAGGGTGCCCGGCGGGTCGCTGAAAGCGCCGCACGGAGGCGCCGTCATCGACGCGGTGCTCCGGGCAGTCGTTCATGACGCATGAGCCCCAGCGAGCCCCTCGCCCCAGCACCGCCAGTCGACAAGCCGCCGCAGCGCGAAAAGCATCAGGAGTTTCCCCGTGTCCGAGGTAAAGATCAGCGCCGAGCCCCGTACCGAGTTCGGCAAGGGTGGTGCCCGTCGTACCCGCCGGGCCGGCAAGGTGCCCGCCGTGCTGTACGGCCACGGCGAGAAGCCCAAGCACATCGCGCTCCCGGCCCGCGAGTTCGCGGCCGCGATCCGTAACGGTGGCGCCAACCAGCTCCTCGCGATCGAGGTCAGCGACGGCACCCAGGTGCTGGCGCTGCCGAAGGCGATCCAGCGGGACCCGATCAAGGACACCTTCGAGCACGTCGACCTGCTGCTGGTCCGCCGGGGCGAGAAGGTCACCGTCGAGGTCCCGGTCCAGCTGACCGGCGAGGCCGCCCGCGACACCCTGATCGTGCACGACCACGACACCCTGTCGGTCACCGCCGACGCGACGAAGGTGCCGGACCACCTGGAGGCCTCGATCGAGGGCCTGGCGGCCGGCAGCCAGGTGAGCGCCGGCGACGTGGAGCTGCCGGCCGGCGTCGAGCTGGCCGTCGACCCGGAGCTGACGGTCGCCGCGGTGACCGCCGCCCCGACCGCCGAGCAGCTCGAGGCGACCCTGCCCGAGGTCGAGGAGGCCGAGGCGGAGGTCGAGGCCGGGGTCGGCGAGACCACCGAGTCCGCCGAGGGTGGCGACGCCGGCGTGCCGGCCGCCGCGGGTGGCGAGGAGAGCGCCGAGGCCAAGACCGAGGCCTGATCGGTTCGTATCGTGTGACAGGCGTCCCCGGCCGTCCGGGGGCGCCTGTCGTCGTATCGGCGCCCATACCGTGGAGGAAACGCGCGTGACGGACGAGTCGGGGCCGTGGCTGGTGGTCGGCCTGGGCAACCCGGGCCGGGAGTACGCCGGCAACCGGCACAACGTCGGCTTCATGGTGGCCGACCTGCTGGCCGGTCGGGTGAGCGCGCGGTTCGGGCGGCACAAGCGGGCGGTGGCCGAGGTGGCCGAGGGGCGGCTCGGGTTCGGCGGGCCGCGGCTGGTGCTGGTCAAGCCGTTGACCTACATGAACCTCTCGGGCGGCCCGGTGGCCGCGCTGGCGCAGTTCTACAAGGTGCCGGTGGGCCGGGTGGTCGCGGTCCACGACGAGCTGGACATTCCGTACGGGCAGGTGCGGGTGAAGTGCGGCGGCGGTGAGGGCGGGCACAACGGCCTGCGCTCGATGTCGCGCTCGCTGGGTGGCAAGGAGTACGTCCGGGTGCGGTTCGGCGTCGGCCGGCCGCCGGGGCGGCAGGATCCGGCGGACTTCGTGCTGTCGGACTTCTCCGCGGTCGAGCGCAAGGAGTTGGAGTTCCTGGTCGACCGGGCGGCGGACGTGGTGGAGTCGGTGATCACCCGTGGGGTGGAGCCGACCCAGAACGCGTACCACGGCGGGTAGGCGGGGCGCGGCCTGGCCGGCGGCGGCGGCCGGTAGATTTGACCCCTTCTGGCGGGGTGCGGGCGACGACGCCCGTGGCGAGGCGACGGGAGTTGGCGATGGGCAGTCCGCCGATGATCGACGGCGGGTTCGCGCGGTGGCTCGCTGCCCGGGCCGGGCAGGCGCTGCTCAGGCTGCGGGACGAGATGGGCTTCGCCGACGGCGGCGCGCTCAAGGCCGCGGGCGACAAGGTCTCGCACGACCTGATCCGTACGGAGCTGGCCCGCTGGCGGCCGGGGGACGCGGTGCTCTCCGAGGAGGACGAGGGTTCCCGGCTGGCCTGGGCGGCGGAGGTGGCGCCGGAGGCGGTGTCCCGGTTGACCGCGGATCGGGTGTGGATCGTGGACCCGCTGGACGGCACCCGCGAGTTCGCCGAGGAGGGGCGCTCGGACTGGGCGGTGCACGTGGCGCTCTGGGCGCGCCGGGCGTCGTCGCCGCACGGTCTGGTGGCGGGCGCGGTGGCGTTGCCGGCGCAGCACCGGGTGCTGGGCACCGATCACCCGCCGGCGTATCCGCCGCTGACGGTGGAGGCGGCGACGTCGGGTGGCGCGCGGGTGATCCGGCTGGCGGCGAGCCGGTCCCGCCCGCCGGTCTTCCTGACCGACCTGGCCGAGGACGTCGGGGCGCACCTGGTGCCGATGGGCTCGGCCGGGGCGAAGATCGCGGCCGTGGTGACCGGTGAGGTGGACGCGTACATCCACGCCGGTGGGCAGTACGAGTGGGACTCGGCGGCGCCGGTCGCTGTGGCGACGGCCACCGGGCTGCACGCTTCCCGGATCGACGGTTCTGCGCTGAGATACAACGAGGCCGACCCGCGACTGCCCGACCTGCTGGTCTGCCGGAAGGATCTCGCGGGTCGGTTGCTTGCAGCGTTGCAGCGGCACTCCGGGTAGCCTGAGGCGCACTTCTTGACGAGTCCGACCGGAAAGGTCTGGATCCCATGAGTGGTTCCGAGCGAATCGAGCATCTGCCGTGACCGCCCCCGCGTACCGCGTCTCGCACCTGGACGCGTTGGAGGCGGAGAGCATCTTCGTGATGCGCGAGGTGGTCGCCGAGATGGAGCGGCCGGTGCTGCTCTTCTCGGGCGGCAAGGACTCGATCGTGATGCTCCGGCTGGCGCAGAAGGCGTTCGCCCCGGCGAACATCCCGTTCCCGGTGATGCACGTGGACACCGGGCACAACTTCCCCGAGGTGCTGGAATACCGCGACCGGCGGGTGGCCGAGCTGGGCCTGCAGTTGATCGTGGCGAGCGTGCCGGAGGCGCTGGTGACCGGCCTGGTCCGCGAGTCGGCCGACGGGATGCGCAACCGGATCCAGACTCCGGTGCTGCTGGACGCGGTGGAGCGGCACCGCTTCGACGCGCTCTTCGGCGGGGCCCGCCGCGACGAGGAGAAGGCCCGGGCCAAGGAGCGGGTGTTCAGCTTCCGGGACGAGTTCGGCCAGTGGGATCCGAAGAACCAGCGGCCGGAGCTGTGGTCGCTCTACAACGGCCGGCACCACCCGGGCGAGTCGATCCGGGTCTTCCCGCTGTCCAACTGGACGGAGCTGGACGTCTGGCACTACATCGCGCGAGAGCGCATCCCGCTGCCGTCGATCTACTACGCGCACGAGCGTGAGGTGATCGAGCGCGAGGGCATGCTCTACGCGGTGAACGAGTTCTTCCGCCCGCGGGCGGGTGAGGAGCGGTTCAAGGCGCGGGTGCGGTACCGGACCGTGGGCGACGCGTCCTGCACCGCCGCGGTGCGCTCCGACGCGGACACGGTCGAGCTGGTCATCGAGGAGGTCGCCGCCACCCGGATCACCGAGCGCGGCGCGACCCGCGGCGACGACCGGGTCAGCGAGGCCGCCATGGAGGACCGCAAGCGGGAGGGCTACTTCTGATGAGCGTGCAGACCCCGTCCCCGGCCGGCGTCGAGGCCCGGCCGATGGACCTGCTGCGGTTCGCCACGGCGGGCAGCGTGGACGACGGCAAGTCGACCCTGATCGGCCGGCTGCTGTACGACACCAAGTCGCTCTTCACCGACCAGCTCGCCGCGGTCGAGGCGGTCAGCGCGGCCCGGGGTGACGAGTACACCAACCTGGCGCTGCTCACCGACGGCCTGCGGGCGGAGCGGGAGCAGGGCATCACCATCGACGTGGCGTACCGCTACTTCGCCACGCCGCGGCGGAAGTTCATCATCGCCGACACCCCCGGGCACATCCAGTACACCCGCAACATGGTCACCGGCGCCTCCACCGCCGACCTGGCGCTGATCCTGGTGGACGCCCGCAAGGGCCTGGTGGAGCAGTCCCGCCGGCACGCCTTCCTCTGCTCGCTGCTGCGGGTGCCGCACCTGGTCCTGTGCGTGAACAAGATGGACCTGGTGGACTGGTCGCAGGAGGTCTTCGAGCGGATCGCGGACGAGTTCACCGCGTTCGCGGCGAAGCTCGACGCGCCCGACCTGACCGTCATCCCGATCTCCGCCCTGCGGGGCGACAACATCGTGTCGCGGTCGGAGCACATGCCCTGGTACGAGGGTCCGTCGCTGCTGCACCACCTGGAGCGGGTGCACATCGCCTCGGACCGCAACCTGGTCGACGTGCGCTTCCCGGTGCAGTACGTGATCCGCCCGCAGTCCACCACCGTCACCGACTACCGGGGCTACGCGGGGCAGGTGGCCTCCGGCGTGCTCAAGGCCGGCGACGAGGTGATGGTGCTCCCGTCCGGGTTCACCAGCCGGATCGCGGCGGTGGAGACCGCCGACGGCCCGGTGGACGAGGCGTTCCCGCCGATGTCGGTGACGGTCCGGTTGACCGACGAGATCGACATCTCCCGGGGCGATCTGATCTGCCGGCCGAACAACGCGCCGGCCGTCGCGCAGGACATCGAGGCGATGGTCTGCTGGATGGACGAGACCCGGCCGCTCCAGGTCGGCGGAAAGTACGCGATCAAGCACACCACCCGCTCGGCGCGGGCGATCGTGCGCGGGCTGCACTACCGGTTGGACATCAACACCCTGCACCGGGACGAGGCGCCGGGCGAGCTGAAGCTCAACGAGATCGGCCGGGTGCGGCTGCGGACCACGGTCCCGCTGCTGGCCGACGAGTACCGCCGCAACCGGACCACCGGCGGTTTCGTCATCATCGACGAGACCACGAACCGTACGGTCGGCGCCGGCATGATCGTCGAGGCCGGCTGACCCGCACCCACGTGTTAGGCGGGGGCCCTTGTCAACACCCGTGTGTTGACTAGGGCCCCCGCCTTTCAGCTCAGTCGAGGCGGTGGGCGCCGGTGGACGGGAGCACCGGGACGGTGCCGGGGGCGGCGAAGCCGCGCTCGGCGTACGCGGCGGTGACCGCCGCCGTCACCTGTTCGGCGGCGTCCGCCTCGACCAGGGCGAGGACGCAGCCGCCGAAGCCGCCGCCGGTCATCCGGGCGCCGAGCGCCCCGGCGGCCAGCGCCGCCTCGACCGCGGTGTCGACCTCCGGGACGGTGATCTCGAAGTCGTCCCGCATCGAGGCGTGCGAGGCGGTGAGCAGCGGGCCGATCTCGCGTACCCGGCCGGCGCGCAGCAGCTCGACGGTGTCCAGCACCCGCTGGTCCTCGGTGACCACGTGCCGGACCCGGCGGCGGGTCTCGTCGTCGTCGAGGCGGGCCAGCGCGGCATCGAGGTCGGCGACGGGTACGTCCCGCAGGGCGGGCACCCCGAGCCGGGCGGCGGCGCGTTCGCAGGACGCGCGGCGGGCGGCGTACTCGCCGTCGGCGTGCCGGTGCGGGGCCCGGCTGTCGATCACCAGCACGGCCAGTCCGGCCGCGTCGAGGTCGAACGGGATCTGCTCGACCTCCTCGGTGCGGCAGTCGAGGAAGAGGGCGTGCCCTTCCCGGCAGCGGATCACGGCGGACTGGTCCATGATCCCGGTGGGCGCCCCGACGTAGTCGTTCTCGGCCCGCTGGGCGAGCTTCGGCCACCGGTCGGCGGGCAGGTCCAGCCCGCCCAGCTCGACCAGGGCGGCGAGCACGGCCGACTCGACGGCCGCCGAGGAGGAGAGCCCGGAGCCGACCGGCACGTCGGAGGCGATGGCCAGCCGGGCGCCGGGCACCTCGTGGCCGGCGGCGCGCAGCGCCCAGACCACGCCGGCCACGTAGGCGGCCCAGCCGGTGACCCGGCCGGGCGCGTCCGCCTCGGCCGGACCGAACTCCACCGGGTCGGCGGAGAGCTCCGAGCGGACCGTCCAGCGCGCGTCGTCGCGCGTCGTCGCGGCGACCACGGTACGCAGCGGCAGCGTGAAGGGCAGCACGAAGCCGTCGTTGTAGTCGGTGTGCTCGCCGATCAGGTTCACCCGGCCGGGAGCCGCCCAGCGGCCGGCGGGCTGCTCGGCGTACTCCTCGCGGAAGCCGGCGGTGGCGCGGGCCGCGACGTCGGTCACCGCTGCTCCAGGACGTGGTCGCGGTAGAAGGTCCAGGCGTCGCCGACCATGTCGGGCAGGGTGGGCTTCTCCGGCACCCAACCCAGTTCCGCGCCGGCCAGCGCGGCGGAGGCGACCAGCTCGGCCGGGTCGCCCTCCCGGCGGGGCGCGATCTCCACCGGCACCGGCGCCCCGGTGACCTCGCGGACCACCTCGACCACCTGCCGGTTGGTGAAGCCGTTGCCGTTGCCCAGGTTGTAGATGCGGTGCCGGCCCGGCACGGCGGCGGTCAGCGCGAGCAGGTGGGCCCGGGCCAGGTCCTCGACGTGGATGTAGTCGCGCACGCAGGTGCCGTCGGCGGTGGGGTAGTCGTCGCCGAAGAGCTGGAGTTTCTCCCGCCGGCCGGCGGCGACCTCCAGCGCGATCGGGATCAGGTGGGTCTCCGGGTGGTGCCGTTCGCCGATCGCCCGGCCGCCGCGCAGGTACGCCCCGGCCACGTTGAAGTAGCGCAGCGAGACGGCGGCCAGGTCGTGCCCGATCGCCTCGGAGGTGAGCGCCATGTCCACGGCGAGCTTGGTGGCGCCGTACGTGTTGGTCGGGGCCTTGACCGCGGTCTCCGGGATGGGCAGTTCGACGGGGTTGCCGTAGACGGCGGCGGTGGAGGAGAAGACCAGCCGGGGCACTCCGGCGGCGCGGACGGCGTCGATCAGCGCGAGGGAGCCGACGGTGTTGTTCCGCCAGTAGAGCTCCGGCCGGACCATCGACTCGCCGGCGGCGATGAGGGCGGCGAAGTGCAGCACGCCGTCGAAGCCGGCGTCCGGGGTGAGCACCCGGGCCGCGTCGTGGACCGGCAGGTCGACGTGGGTCGCCTCGGGCGCGAGCGCCACCCGGTGCCCGGTGCGCAGGTCGTCGAGGACGACCACCTGGTGGCCGTGGTCGAGCAGCATTCGGGTCACCACGCTGCCGATGTAGCCGGCGCCACCGGTGACGAGCAGCTTCACGTGGGTCCTCCTGCCTGGCGGCGCGTCCGGCGACCGTCCGTGATCATCCTACGGTCGCCCGGGCCGCCCGGCCCGGTGAGACGCCGGCACCATTCCATCACGAAGCAACGGATTCGAACAGAGCCGAACATGTCGACCGCGCCACGCCCGCCCGTCGCCGACGACCGCCGGTGCGGCGGGGCGTCGATGTCTACCATCCAAGTCATGCGGGAAGCCGCTCATCCCGGCCCCCGGCGTCGACCGCAGGGGCGGTCCCGCCGCGAACCGAGCCGGGTGGCCCGGACCGTCGCCCGGCTCGTCGTACGCGCCGCCGACGGCGCCACCCGCCTGGTCACCGACCTGCTGGGGGCCAGCCCCGCTGCCGGCCGGGAACGGATCAGCGAGGCCGAACTGCGCGACCTGGTCGCCGCGAACACCGTGCTGGACCCGGTGGAGCGCCGGATCATCGACGAGGTGCTGGAGGCCGGGGCCAGCCTGGTCCGCGAGGTGATGATGCCCCGTACCGAGGTGGTCTTCCTCGCCGCCGACCTGAGCATCGCCGAGGCGGCCCGGCTGGTCCGGGCCGAGACGCACACCCGCTACCCGGTGGTCGACGGCACCCACGACGACGTGGTCGGCTTCGTGCACCTGCGGGACGTGCTGCTCCGCCCGGACGGCGACCGGTGCGTCACCGTGGGGGAGCTGACCCGGGAGGTGAAGCGGCTGCCCGGCAGCAAGCGGGTGCTCCCCGCGCTCAGCGAGATGCGCCGGGAGGGCCACCATCTCGCCGTGGTGGTCGACGAGTACGGCGGCACCGCCGGCATCGTCACCTGCGAGGACCTGATCGAGGAACTGGTCGGGGAGATCCGCGACGAGCACGACGGCCCGTCCGACCCGGTGCTCGCCGGCCTGCCCGCCGTGGTGGACGGCCGGCTCAACCTCGCCGACTTCGCCGAGCGCACCGGGGTCCCGCTGCCCTCCGGCCCGTACGAGACGGTGGGCGGGTTCGTGATGGCGGCGCTGGGCCGGCTGCCGGTCGCCGGGGACGAGGTGCCGGTGCCCGCGGGACCGGGCCGGGCGGCGGGCGGCGACCCGGCCCAGCCGGCCGAGGGCTGGCTGTTGCGGGTGCTGGCCCTGGACGGGCGTCGGGTGTCCCGGCTGGCGGTCTCGGCGGCCCGGGTGCCTGGGCCGCGGCGCGAGGCGGCGTGGCAACCGCCCGGGGTCGTGCCGGCGCGGGGCCGACCCGCCGGCCCGTCATGACGTACGCCAGGTCTTGCTGACAGAATTGCCGGCATGTCCGACGTACCCGCCCGCCCGCGCGTCTTCTCCGGCATCCAGCCGACGGCCGACTCGTTCCACCTCGGCAACTATCTGGGTGCGCTGCGGCACTGGGTGGCCCTGCAGGACAGCCACGACGCGTTCTACTGCGTGGTCGACCTGCACGCGATTACCGCCGGGCACGACCCGAAGGTGCTCCGCCAGCGCAGCCGGGTCGCCGCCGCGCAGCTGTTCGCGCTGGGCCTCGACCCGGAGCGCAGCACCCTGTTCGTCCAGTCGCAGGTGCCCGAGCACCCGCAGCTGGCCTGGGTGCTCGGCTGCATCACCGGCTTCGGCGAGGCCAGCCGGATGACCCAGTTCAAGGACAAGTCGCAGAAGCAGGGCAGCGAGCGGGCCAGCGTGGGCCTGTTCACGTATCCGATCCTGCAGGCCGCGGACATCCTGCTCTACCAGGCGAACGCGGTGCCGGTCGGCGAGGACCAGCGCCAGCACCTGGAGCTCTCCCGCGACCTGGCGCAGCGGTTCAACTCGCAGTTCGGCAGGGCCTTCACGGTGCCCGCGCCGCACATCGTCAAGGACACCGCGAAGATCACCGACCTGCAGGACCCGACCGCCAAGATGTCGAAGTCGTCGTCCTCGCCGGCTGGCATCATCGACCTGCTGGAGGATCCGGCCCGCTCGGCCAAGAAGATCCGGTCGGCGGTCACCGACACCGGGCGGGAGATCGTCTTCGACGCGGCGACCAAGCCCGGCGTCTCCAACCTGCTGACGATCTACTCTGCGCTGGGCGGCCGGAGCATCGACGACCTGGTCGCCGCGTACGACGGCAAGGGCTACGGCGACCTGAAGAAGGACCTCGGCGAGGTGGTGCGGGAGTTCGTCACCCCGATCCAGGCCCGCACCAAGGGTTACCTGGACGACCCGGCCCAGCTGGACAAGCTGCTCGCCGCCGGTGCCGAGAAGGCTCGGGCGGTGGCCGCGCCGACCCTGCACGACGTGTACGAGCGGGTCGGCTTCCTCCCGCCGGTGCGCTTCGAGTAGCGGCCCGGGCGACGGAGACGGGTGACCAGTGAGGGCTTCAGGGGTGGCGCGGAGCGTGGATCGCAGCGGCGGAGCGCCGGTGGCCGGGGACACCATCCAGATCGGGATCGCGGTGGACATCCCCGAGCCGTGGGGCGGCATGCTCACCCAGCGCCGCGTCGAGGCCGGTGACCCGCAGGCCGTGCCGGCGCACGTGACGCTGCTCGGGCCGACCGAGATCCCGGTCGCGGCGCTGCCGGCGGTCGAGGCGCACCTGGCCCGGGTCGCCGGGGCCCACCTGCCGTTCCCGCTGCACCTGCGGGGCACCGGCACGTTCCGGCCGGTGACCCAGGTGGTGTTCGTGGCGGTGGCGGCCGGGATCAGCGAGTGCGAGTTGCTGGCCGCCGCCATCAACGCCGCCCCGGAGCTGCGCCGCGAGGCCCGCTTCCCGTACCACCCGCACGTGACGGTGGCGCAGGACGTCGCGCCCGAGGCGCTGGACAAGGCGTACGAGGACCTGGCCGACTTCTCCGCGATCTTCGAGGTGGAGGCGTTCACCCTCTTCTCGCACAGCGGGCAGGCCCGGTGGCAGCCGCGCCGCGATTTCCGGCTCGGCGGCTGAGCCCGCCGTCGTGAACGTGCTCGGCCGCCTCGAGGCGGGCCTCAATCGCCGGGTGGACGCCACCCGGGAGCGACTGCCGGGCTTCGACCACCTGTGGCGGGCCGGCGCGCTCTACGCCGACGTGCTCGGCGGGCGGCTGGCGGCGGCGATCGCCTACTACGGCTTCTTCGCGGTCTTCGCGCTGGCGTTGGTGGCGTACTGGATCTTCGGCACGATCCTGGCGGACAACGACGAGGTCAGCGCCGCGGCGGAGCACTTCCTTCGGGAAAATCTGCCCTTCCTCGACCCGCAGCAGATCGCGCAGAGCAGCAACACCATCGGGGTGGTCGGCCTGATCATCCTGGTCTTCACCGGGATCGGCTGGGTGGAGGCGATCCGCTCCTCGCAGCGGCTGATGTACGGCCTCAACCAGCAACCGGGCAACCTGGTGGTCCGCCGGCTGGTGGACCTGGGCGTGCTGCTGGTGGTCTTCGTGATGCTCGGCGTCTCGGTGGCCGCGGTCGACGCGCTGGGGTCGCTGCTGCGTTTCCTGCTGCGCAGCACCGGCTCGGTCGGGCTGACCACGGTCAGCGCGGTGCTCAGCGTGCTGGTCAACGCGGTGCTGGCCACGGCCCTGCTGGTGGCCGTGCCGAGGCTGCGGATGAGCCGCCGCCGGCTGCGGCCGGTGGTGCTGCTGGTGGCGGTCGGCATCACCCTGCTGAACACGGTGGGGCGCTACTACGTGGTGCGCACCGAGCGGAACCCGGCGTACACCGTGGTGGCGACCGCGGTCGGCCTGCTGCTCTATCTCTACCTGCTCAACCAGCTGGTGCTCTTCGGCGCGGCGTTCGCCGCCACCAGCCGGTACGGCCGGGTGGTGGACCTGGCCGACGGGACCGCGGCCGAGGAGGTGGACGTGGAGGTCGACGAGGAGCGCGACCCGGGGACGCCGGGAGGGGCGGGTTGACGTGCGGATCGTGATCGACCCGGGCTCGGCGGTGCCGCCGTACGAGCAGGTGCGCGGGCAGCTCGCCGGGCAGATCGGGACGGGCCGGCTGGCGGTGGGCACCCGGCTGCCGGCCGTCCGGCAGCTCGCCGCCGAGTTGGGGCTGGCGGTGAACACGGTGGCGCGGGCGTACCGGGAGTTGGAGGCGGCCGGCCTGGTCGAGACGCGGGGCCGGCACGGCACGGTGGTGGCCCCGGGGCGGGACGACGCCACCGACCGGCTCCAGGCGGTCGCCGCCGGGTACGCCGCCGAGGCGGTCCGGCTGGGCGTGCCGGCGGACCGAGCGGTGGCCCTGGTGCGGGCCGCGCTGGCCGCCGCCCGGCCGGAGTGACCCCATCCGGACAGTCGAGGAAAAAGATGAATAGGGCAAATGCCGCCCAGGTCGGTGAGCCGACCGCGCATGATGATCCCGTGGGCGCTCTCGTGACACTGGACCTGCCGGACGACTCGCCGATGCTCGGCCTGCCGTGGATCATCACCTTCGGCCCGTTGACCGAGGCGGACGAGTGGGAACCGGTGGTCTGCGGGCCGTACGAGCGGGCGCACGCGCTGGCCCTCGCCGAGGCGGTGGTGGCCGAGGAGCAGCTGATGGCGGTGGTCGAGCCGCTGCTGCCGGCGCTGTCCGCGGAGGAGATCCGCGGTGAGATCGCGGCCGCGCAGCTCGCCGCCGAGGACGAGGCGGCCCGGGTCGACGAGTCGGACCTCTACGGCGACTTCGAGGACGTGATCGACGAGGAGTTGGAGCGGGCCGCCGAGCAGCAGCCGGTGCCCGAGCCGTCGCCGGCACCGAGCCGGGACGAGCTGCGCGCCGGCCTGGCGCGGATCGCCGCGCAGCTCACCGCGAAGGACTGAGCCCGCCGGACCGTCGGCTGTCCGCAGGAATGGGCCGGGATGCCGCGAGCGGGGCCGTAGGCAGGCGACGAGAGGCCGGGATGCCGCGAATGGGCTCTCGACGGGTCGAGGGTGGACGACGGCGCCCCGGGAGGCGGACCTCCCGAGGCGCCGTCGCCACCTCACCCCCCACCACAAGGGGTCGGTTGCCCAGCCGCCCGTCGGCGCGGAGCACAACGGACGACCAGGTCATCAGTGGGTTACCCGGCTCAGCGCCGTTCGAACCACGCAGCTGCGTCCACCGGCAGGACGTGCCCGTCGCCCCGCTCGGTGAGATCGGCGCTGGCCACGACCGGCCGGCCGTGGCCGGCGATCGTCACCTCCGCGCCACTGATGTTGACCACGCAGGTCAGCACCGCGTCGCCCGCGGACCGGCGGAAGGCCAGCACGCCGGGCTCGGTTTCCAACCAGGTGATCGGGCCGGTGCCGGCCAGCGCCGGGTGCTCGTGCCGGACCCGCAGGGCGGTGCGGTAGAGCTCCAGCGTCGAGCCGGGCGTGCCGGTCTGGGCGGCCACCGACAGCGCCCGCCAGGTCGCGGGGGCCGGCAGCCAGCTCAGCTCGCTGCCGGCCGGCCCGAAGCCGTACGGAGCCAGCTCGCCGCTCCACGGGATGGGCACCCGGCAGCCGTCCCGGCTCTCCCCGGTGCGCCGGAACGACGGGTCCTGGCGCAGCTCGTCGGGGAGGTCCAGCACCTCCGGCAGGCCCAGCTCCTCACCCTGGAAGACGTAGGCCGCCCCGGGCAGGGAGAGCATCAGCAGGGTGGCGGCGCGGGCCCGGCGCAGGCCGATCTCGCCGTCGCCGTACCGGGTGACGTGCCGCTGCCGGTCGTGGTTGGACAGCACCCAGGTGGTCGGGGCGCCGACGATGGCGGACTCGGCCAGCGCGGTGTCGACCACCTTGCGGAACGAATCCGCCGACCAGGTGGCGTCCAGGAAGTCGAAGCTGAACGCCTGGTGCAGCTCGTCCGGGCCGATGTAGCGGGCCAGCCGCTGCGGGGTCTCCGCCCACGCCTCGGCGACCGCCATCCGGCCGCCCGGGTAGCTGTCGAGGATGGGCCGCCAGGCGCGGTAGATGTCGTGCACCTCGTCCTGGTCGAAGTAGGGCAACCGGCCCTTGCCCAGCAGCTCGGACTGGCGCTGGCCGGTGGTCATCGAGTTGAAGCCGACGTCGGGCAGCCCCTCGGCCTTGATCATGCCGTGCGCCACGTCGATGCGGAAGCCGTCCACGCCCCGGTCGAGCCAGAACCGCAGCACGTCCTCGAACTCGGCGCGCACCTCCGGGTGGCGCCAGTTGAGGTCCGGCTGGGCCGGGTCGAACAGGTGCAGGTACCACTGGCCGTCGGGGAGCCGGGTCCACGCCGGGCCGCCGAAGATGCTTTCCCAGTCGTTGGGCGGCAGCTCGCCGTGCTCGCCCTGGCCGTCGGCGAAGAGGTACCGGGCGCGCTCGGCGGAGCCCGGGGCGGCGGCCAGCGCGGCGGTGAACCACGGGTGCCGGCTGGAGGTGTGGTTGGGCACCAGGTCGATGATGATCCGCAGGCCCAGCGCGTGCGCGTCGGCGATCATCGCGTCGAAGTCGGCCAGCGTGCCGAACAGGGGGTCGACGTTCCGGTAGTCGGCCACGTCGTAGCCGGCGTCGACCTGGGGGGAGGTGTAGAAGGGGGTGAGCCAGAGCGCGTCCACCCCGAGGTCGCGCAGGTACGGCAGGCGCTCCCGGATGCCCGGGATGTCGCCGACGCCGTCGCCGTTGGCGTCGGCGAAGCTGCGCACGTAGACCTGGTAGACGACCGCGGCACGCCACCAGTCGTCGTCGGAGGTCAGCGGCTCGGCGTTGCTGGCGGCGGTCATCGGTGACGATCCCCGTTCTGTGGCGGGACGGCGGCGACCCGCGCCGGCGTCCGCGGGTGTCAGAGCAGAATGCCGGCCGAGCCCTGAAAGAGTCAAGCAGGGCTTGCGCAAGAAATGACGTGAGATGCCTGCGGGCGGGCCCTCGTCAGGCCGGGACGGCCACCGCGGGGGGCGCCGGCCGCTGCCGGCCGGGCCGGTCGGCCTCCGGTGCCGACCCGGCCACCGCGGTCGAGCCGCGCACCACCAGCTCGGGTCGGAACAGGTACTCGGAGTGCGGCGCGGCATGCCCGTTGATCTCGTCGACCAGGGCCCGGACGGCGGCCACCGCCATCGCGGCCACCGGCTGGCGCATGGTGGTCAGCGGCGGCTCGGTGAACGCCATCAGCGGGGAGTCGTCGTAGCCGACCACGGAGAGATCCGCCGGCACCGACAGGCCGCGTTGCCGGGCGGCCCGGATCGCGCCCAGGGCCATCAGGTCGGAGCCGCAGACGAGCCCGGTCACCCCGCGCCCCAGCAGCCGTCCCGCCGCCGCCTCGCCACCCTCCACCCCGAACAGGGTCAGCTCGGCGAGCGGGTCGAGCTCGGCCTCCGGCAGCCCGGACAGCCGGGTCATCGCCGAGCGCCAGCCGGCCACCTTGCGCTGCACCGGCACGAACCGGTCCGGGCCGGTGATCAGGCCGATCCGCCGGTGCCCGAGGGCGACCAGGTGGGCGACGGCCAGTTCGGCCGCCTCCCGGTCGTCGCAGGAGACGAAGGGCGCGGCGATGCCCGGGGCGTACCCATTGATCATGACGATCGGCAGCGGTCGGCCGATCAGCGCGCGGTAGCGGTCGTGGTTCGCGGCGGTGTCGGCGTGCAGGCCGGAGACGAAGACGATGCCGGAGACCTGCCGGTCCAGCAGCATCTCGACGTACTCGTCCTCGGTGACCCCGCCGGCGGTCTGGGTGCAGAGCACCGGGGTGAACCCGCTCTGGGCCAGGGTCGACTCGATGACCTGGGCGAACGCCGGGAAGATGGGGTTCTCCAGCTCCGGCACGACCAGGCCGACCAGGCCGGCGCTGCGCTTGCGCAGCCGGGCCGGGCGCTCGTAGCCGAGCACGTCGAGGGCGGTCAGTACGGCCTGCCGGGTCTCCGGGGCCACCCCGGGGCGGTCGTTGAGCACCCGCGACACCGTGGCCTCGCTGACTTCGGCCTGTTGGGCGATGTCGGACAGTCGAGCGCGCATGGCGGCACTTTAGCTCACCGGCAACTTCTTGCGTACACTCCTGCAAGCCCTTCCATTCCCTGCAATGTCTTGCTAACGTGCGCGCAACATGCGAGAGCAGCGGCGCGGCAACCAGCGCCGGTTGGCAAGAACTTTCAGGGTTCCCCACTGGCGGTCGCCCTTCCCCCGGCGGTCCGCCATGACGACAGGAGTACCGATGCGCATCCGTACCACGGGTGTGGTCGCCGTCCTCGGCCTGGCGCTCGCCGCCTCCGGCTGCGGCGGCGACAACAAGAGCGACGAGCCGGCCGCCAGCGCTTCTCCCAAGGCCGCCGCCGGTGGCAAGCTCGTGATCTGGGCCGATGACAAGCGGACCGAGGCCCTCAAGCCATTCACGGAGCAGTTCGGCCAGGAGAACGGCGTCACCGTCGAGGTGCAGGCCGTCCCGAACGAGGACCTCCAGAACAACTTCGTGACGGTGTCCAGCCAGGGCGGCGGCCCGGACGTGGTGATCGGCGCGCACGACTGGATCGGCAACCTGGTCCAGAACGGCGCCATCGACCCGGTGCAGCTGTCCGACGAGCAGAAGGCCGCTTTCAACGAGACCGCCATCAAGGCCGTCACGTTCAACGGCCAGATCTACGGCGTGCCCTACGCCCAGGAGAACCTGGCGCTGATCCGCAACACCGACCTGGCCCCCGAGGCGCCGAAGACGATCGAGGACCTGGTCGCCACCGGCAAGCAGCTCAAGGCGCAGAAGAAGGTCACCGAGACGCTTTGCCTGCAGGTCGGTCAGAAGGGCGACGCGTACCACATCTACCCGCTGTACGCCTCGGCCGGCGGCTACCTCTTCGGCACCACCGCGAACGGCGACTACGATCCCAAGGATCTGGGCGTGGGCAAGCCGGAGTCGATCGCCGCGTTCAAGAAGATCGCCGCGCTCGGCGAGAAGGGCGAGGGCGTGCTGAAGCGCTCGATCGCCGACACCAACTCGACCGCCACCTTCACCGGCAAGAAGTGCGCCTTCCTGGTCTCCGGGCCGTGGGCCACCGCCGACGTGAAGAAGGCCGGCATCAAGTACGACATCTCCGCCGTCCCCGGCTTCGCCGGTGGCAAGCCGGCCGCGCCGTTCGTGGGCGTCCAGTCCTTCTACGTGGCCGCCAAGGGCAAGAACAAGGCACTCGCCCAGGAGTTCGTCGCCAACCACGTCACCAAGCCGGAGCTGGCCGTGGCGCTGTACCAGGCCGACCCGCGCCCGCCGGCGCTGACCGCCGCGCTGGACCAGGTCAAGGGCAGCGACCCGGACCTGGCCAAGTTCGTCGAGGCCGGCAAGAACGGCCAGGTGCTCCCGGCGATCCCGGCCATGGCCGCGATCTGGGACCCGTTCGGTAAGGCCGAGGCCGCCGTCATCGGCGGTGCCGACCCGGCCAGCACGGTCACCGCGGCCGGCAAGACGATCGCCGGTTCGATCAAGTAATGAGCACACCGCTGTCCGGCCCGGGGTCTGTCCAGCAGACCCCGGGCCGGGGGCCCGTTCGCACCGGGTCCCCGCGCTCGTCCCGTACCGCGCGGAACCACGCGCCGATCACCGCGGCCGGCCTCGCCGTGAAGGTGATCCTGCTCGGCCTGGTGGCCGGGATCGCGATCTGGGCGGCCTTCCCGCTCGTGCAGGCCGAGCAGTGGATCGGGCTGGCGGTGCTGGTGCTGACCACTGCCGCGCTGTTCTACCTGTACGTGGGCCGGCGGCACGTCCCGGCGAAGTACCTCGTCCCGGGCACGCTCTTCCTGATCGCCTTCCAGATCGTGCCGGTGCTCTACACCGCGAGCACGGCCTTCACCAACTTCGGCGACGGCCACCGCGGCAGCAAGGATGACGCGGTCGTCGCCATCCAGAGCGCCTCGGTGAAGCAGGTCCCCGGCTCCACCCAGTACCCGCTGTCGGTCGCCACCAAGGGCGACCCGACCAGCGGCCCGCTGGTCTTCCTGATCACCGACCCGAAGACCGACACGGTCTCCGTCGGTGACGCCGAGGGCCTGCGGCCGCTCGACCCCGACGCGGCCACGGTCGCCCCCGGCGGAAAGGTCACCGCGGCCGACGGCTACACCGTGCTGAACTTCGGCCAGGCCAGCGCCCGCAGCAAGGACATCACCGACCTGGTGGTGCCGACCGCCGGCGGCGCGCTGCGCTCGTCCGGCCTGTCCCGGGCATACGAGGGCAAGGCCGTCCGGGCGTACGACGCGGGTTGTGACTGCGTCAAGGACAGCGAGAGCGGCAAGACCTGGGCCGCCGACGAGGAGGTCGGCGCGTTCGTCGCCGCCGACGGCGACCGCCTGGCCCAGGGCTGGAAGGTGAACGTCGGCCTGTCCAACTTCACCCGGGTGCTCACCGACGAGCGGATCTCCGGGCCGTTCCTCGGCACGCTGATCTGGAACTTCGCCTTCGCGATCGGTTCCACCGGCGGCACGTTCATCCTCGGCATGCTGATCGCGCTCGCGCTGCACTCGCCCCGGGTCCGGGGCACCAACCTCTACCGGATGCTGCTGATCCTGCCCTACGCCATGCCGTCGTTCGCGATGCTGCTGGTCTGGCGGGACATGTTCAACACCGACTTCGGTCTGATCAACAACATGTTCGGGCTCGGCATCGACTGGTTCGGTCAGGGCTGGTCGGCCCGCGCGGCGGTCATCCTGGTGCAGCTCTGGCTCGGTTACCCGTACATGTTCCTGGTGGCCACCGGCGCGCTCCAGGCCATCCCGCGCGAGCTGACCGAGGCCACCTCGGTCGACGGGGCGTCGCCCTGGCAGTCGTTCAAGGCGGTCACCCTGCCGCTGCTGCTGGTCGCGCTCTCGCCGCTGCTGATCTCGTCATTCGCCTTCAACTTCAACAACTTCAACGCGATCTACCTGACCACCGAGGGGGCGCCGTTCCCGGCGGACAACCCCAGCAACGGCGCCACCGACCTGCTGATCACCTACACCTACCGACTGGCGTTCGGTGGGCAGGCAGCGCAGTTCGGCTTCGCGGCGGCGATCTCGCTGTTCATCTTCGCCATCGTCGCGGTGGTGTCGGCGGTCAGCTTCCGGCGGACCCGCCAACAGGAGGAGGTCTACGCATGACCACGCCCACCGGCGCCACGGTCACGGGGGACGCGAGCGGCCCGGCGGCGGTCAACCGCAACCCGGGCCGGCGAAAGAACCGCTGGTTCGCCCAGGTCGGTTGGCGGCACCTGGTCGGCCTGCTGGGCGTGCTGTTCAGTCTCTTCCCGCTGGTGTTCGTCGTCTCGGCGGCGCTCAATCCGCTCGGCACCCTCTCCTCCACCGCCTTGGTGCCGACCGGTGGGGTGTCGTTCGGCAACTTCTCCGAGTTGTTCGCGCGCACCGGGTTCGCCCACTGGTTCCTGAACTCCCTGCTCATCGCGGGAGGGGCCTCGTTCGCCTCCATCTTTCTCTCCGCGCTCGCGGCGTACGCCTTCTCTCGGATGCGGTTCCGGGGGCGGCGGGTGGGGCTGCTCTCGCTGCTGCTGATCCAGATGTTCCCGCAGTTCCTGGCGATCGTGGCGATCTTCCTGATCTTCGGCACGGTCACCGATCTGTGGCCGGCCATCGGCTTCAACACCCCGTGGGGCCTCCTACTGCTCTACATGGGCGGTGCGCTGGGCGTGAACACCTGGCTGATGAAGGGCTTCTTCGACACGCTGCCCCGGGAGTTGGACGAGTCGGCCACCATGGACGGTGCCTCGCACGCCCAGGTCTTCTTCAAGATCATGCTTCCGTTGGTGGCGCCGATCCTCGCGGTGACCGGGCTGCTCGCCTTCATCAACACCATCAACGAGTTCCTGATGGCGAGCGTCTTCCTCACCGATACCGACGCCAAGACCCTCGCGGTCGGCATGCGGACCATGCTGCAGGGCGCCGAGCGGAACACCAACTTCGGAATCTTCGCGGCCGGCACCCTGCTCACCGCGATTCCCACCGTGCTGGTGTTCCAGTTCCTGCAGCGCTTCATCGTCTCCGGCCTCACCTCCGGGGCCGTCAAGGGCTGAGCCTCCTCGGCTCACGCCCGCCGACGGCCCCACCTGGCAGCTTTGGCGGCTGTGAAAGGAGGGGTCCTTGTTGACGCTTCCGGTAGAGCAGGGGCCCCTTCTTGACACCTAACGCAGCAGCGCGCGGACGCCGGCGAGGTAGGTGGCGCGGTCCGGTGAGCCGGTGAGGATGCGCTGGGTGAAGTAGCCGGGCACCAGGCCGAACAGCGCGGCACCGACCGCCACCGGGTCGGCGTCCGCGGGCAGCTCGCCGGCCTCGCGCGCCCGTTCGGCGGCGGCCACGAAATGGCCGCGCAGCCGGGTGTACGTGGCGGCGACGAACTCGGCCAGCACCGGATCCCGCTGCGCCTCGCTCCATACCTGCAGGGCCAGCGGCAGCACGCCGTCCGGGCCGAGCTGGGTGTCGACGAAGGTCAGGGCGCGTTCCAGGACCCCGGCCAGCGGCAGCGGCGGGTCGGCCGTGGCCAGATCGGCGAAGGTCGCGTCGGCGGTGCCGACCACCGCCTGGGCGATGGCCGTGATCAGGTCGTTCTTGCTGGGGAAGTAGCGGTAGACCGCGCCGACCGAGAGATCGGCCTCCTTTATCACGTCCTGCATCGAGGTGTTGTGGAACCCGTCGCGCACGAAGCAGCGCCGGGCCGCGTCGAGGATCTGCTGGCGGCGGGCGGCGAGGTGCTGCTCGGAGACGCGTGGCACGCCCCACATTCTAAATCGAACGTTCGTTCTTGACGAACGTCCGGGACAGGGCGCACGCTCAGCTCAAGAGAACGAACATTCGTTTTAAGGAGATGGCGATGCCACGGTCCCGTTCACCCTGGATGCTCGCCGCCCTGGTCGCCGTGCTGGCGGTGGCCGCGCAGGCGCTGCTCGTACCCCTGTTCGCGGCGCCCGCCGCGCAGCTGGCGCCGCGCGACCTGCCGGTCGCCGTGGCCGGCCCGGCGCCGGCCGCCGGGGAGCTGTCCGGCCGGTTGGCCGCCGCCCGGCCCGGCGCCTTCGCGCTCCGCACGTTGCCGGACGCGGCGGCGGCCGACCGGGCGCTGCGCGACCGGCAGGTGTACGCCGCCTTCGTCCTCGGCCCCGACGGCCTCGTCCTGCACACCGCGCCGGCGGCCAGCCCGACCGTCGCCGCGCTGCTCACCGAGGCGTCGGCCCAGCTCGGGGGTGACCGCCCGGTGCCCGTGGTGCCGGTGGTCCCCGCTGCCCCGGACGATCCGCGCGGCGCCGGTTTCGCCGCGGGCTTTCTCCCGCTCGCGCTGACCAGCCTGCTGGTCGGGGTGCTGCTCACCCTGCTGGTGGCCGGGCGGCGGGCCCGGCTGGCCGGGCTGGTCGGGTACGCGGCCCTCGCCGCCGGCGCCGGCACCCTCGTGCTGCACGACTGGCTGGGTGTGCTGGCCGGCGACCGGCTCCGGGAGGCCGCCGCGATCGGACTGTTCGCGCTCGCCGCCGCAGCGACCGTGGCCGGCCTCGGCGCCCTGCTCCGCGCCCCTGGCCTGAGCCTGGGCGCGCTGCTGGTCTTCCTGGTCGGCAACCCGCTCGCCGGGGTGGCCGCCGCGCCGGAACTGCTGCCTCAGCCGTGGGGCGAGGTGGGGCAGTGGCTGCCGGTCGGCGCCGGCGCCACCCTGCTGCGCTCGGCGTCCTTCTTCGCCGGGGCCGGAGCCGGTCACGCCCTGGCCGTGCTGGCCGGATACGCGGTGGTGGGCCTCGCGCTGGTGGTGGCCGGGCGGCGGGCTCCGGTGGCCGTCCCCGCCCCCGCGCCGGTCCGCCCGTCGGCGGAGGTCACGGTATGACGGCAGCTCGACCGGCCGGCTACTACAAAGCGTCGTTGATGGGGGAGGATGGTCCGCGTGGAAGCTCTTCGACTGATCCTTCTCTACGTCCATCTGATCGGCTTCGCGCTGCTGCTCGGCGGTGGCATCGCCCAGTACGTCACGGGCCGGCTGCGGATCAACGCGGCCATGCTGTGGGGGTCGGTGATCCAGCTCGTCACCGGTATCGGGCTGTCCGCCCCGTTGCGGGACGGCGACGAGCCGGCGCCGGCAAAACTTGTTACCAAGTTGGTGCTCGCGCTGCTGATCTTTGTCATGGTCTTCTTCTCCCGTAAGCGGGAGTCGGTCAACCGGGGTCACTTCCTCGCGATCGTCGGGTTGACGCTGGTCAACGCGGCGGTTGCGGTGTTCTGGCGGTAACCCGCCGAGCTGTGGAAACGGCCCGGGAAAGGGACGTTCGGGGCGTCCGACCGCCGGACGGCAAACGTGAGAAGTGATCTGCCCCACGCAACGGTTACATAGGGATAACAGGCGCTCAACAGTCGTGCACGATTGTCGGCCGGTGGGTGGGCGCGGGCGTACGCTCCCGTCCGTAACGTGGGACAGCCGGCGGCCGCATGGTGCAGGCCGGCTCAAGGGCTGCCACCGCACAAGCGCGGTGTGCAATGGGAAGGAGACGTCTTGCGCACTGTGCGTGGGATGCGGATCGCCTCCGCCTTCGTGGCGGGTGGACTCGTGCTCGGCGCCGCCGCGTGCGGCGAGGCGCCGAAGGACGAAAACGCCGGCAGCGCCGGCGGCAAGAAGTACAACGCCTGCATGGTGACCGACGTCGGCGGCATCGACGACAAGTCGTTCAACACCTCGGCGTGGGCTGGCCTCAAGGAGGCCGAGAAGGCCAACGGTGACATCACCACCAAGTACGTCGCGTCGAAGGCCGAGGCGGACTACGAGGTCAACCTCAACGGCTACGTCAACCAGAAGTGCGACTTCATCCTGGCCGTCGGTGGCCTGATGGAGAACGCGACCAAGAAGGCCGCGGAGACGCACAAGGACCAGCAGTTCGGCATCGTCGACGCCAACCCGGGCGTGGACAACATCTACCCGATGCAGTTCGACACCGCCCAGGCCGCCTTCCAGGCCGGCTACCTGGCTGCCGGGATGAGCAAGACCGGCAAGGTCGGCACCTACGGCGGCCTGCCGATCCCGCCGGTGACGATCTTCATGGACGGCTTCGCCGACGGCGTCGCGTACTACAACCAGGCCAAGGGCAAGAAGGTCCAGGTCCTCGGCTGGAACAAGGACACCCAGAAGGGCTCCTTCACCAACGACTTCGGCAAGCAGGACGAGGGCAAGAAGGTCTCCGACACCCTGGTCGCCCAGGGCGCGGACATCATCATGCCGGTCGCCGGCGGCGCCGGCCTCGGCACCACCGCCGCGGCCCAGGCCTCGAACGGCAAGTACTCGGTCATCTGGGTGGACGCTGACGGCTGTGAGGCCACCCAGAACTGCCCGGTCATGCTGACCACGGTCGTCAAGAACATCAAGGACGCCGTCAAGGAGGCCGTGCTCAAGGCCGCCGGTGGCGAGAAGCTCGAGGCCAAGCCCGGCTACGTCGGCGACCTGGCCAACAACGGTGTCTCGATCGCCCCGTACCACGAGTTCGACAGCAAGGTCCCGGCCGAGCTGAAGGCCGAGGTCGAGAAGATCAAGGCGGACATCGCCGCCGGCACCATCACGGTCGCCTCGAAGGCCCAGCCGGTCAAGTGATCGCTCCGCCAGCCCTCGCGATGGGATCATCAGCGGGGGCCGGCGGGCACCAGGTGTGACGATCCGGCCGTCCCGGCCGCGCGGGAAGACCTCGCGGCACCGGGGCGGCCGGTCCACCTTCCATCCCCAGAACCCACCCGCCGCGGTGGCGGCGGAGCAGCCGCTACGCTGCACCATCCGCTCGCACTCCAGGAGGTTGCGCTGAGACTCGAACTGCGCGGCATCACCAAGCGGTTCGGTGATCTGGTCGCCAACGACCACATCGACCTGACGGTGGAGCCTGGAGAGATCCACGCCCTGCTCGGCGAGAACGGCGCCGGCAAGTCGACCCTGATGAACGTGCTGTACGGGCTCTACCAGCCCGACGAGGGCGAGATCCTGGTCGACGGCCAGCCGCTGCGGCTGAAGGGTCCGTCGGACGCGATCGCGGCCGGGATCGGCATGGTGCACCAGCACTTCATGCTGGTGCCGGTGTTCACCGTGGCGGAGAACGTCATGCTCGGCGCCGAGCGGGTCAAGGGCGGCATCGCCGGCTTCCTCGACCGCCGCCGGGCCCGCCGCGAGGTGGCCGAGGTCTCCGAGCGGTACAACCTGCGGGTCGACCCGGACGCGGTGATCGAGGACCTGCCAGTCGGCATCCAGCAGCGGGTGGAGATCGTCAAGGCGCTCACCCGCGACGTCGACCTGCTGATCCTGGACGAGCCGACCGCCGTGCTCACCCCGCAGGAGACCGAGGAACTGCTGACCGTCATGCGGTCACTCAAGGCGGCCGGCAAGTCGATCGTCTTCATCACCCACAAGCTCGGCGAGGTCAAGGCCATCGCCGACCGGATCACCGTCATCCGGCGCGGGAAGACCGTCGGCACGGCCTCCCCGGACGCGAGCCGGGACGAGCTGGCCGCGCTGATGGTGGGCCGCAACGTGCGGCTGACCGTGGAGAAGAAGCCGGCCACGCCGGGCAAGCCGGTCCTGGAGCTCGGCGGGCTGGTCGTCGACGACGACCGGGGCGTACGGGCGGTGGACGGCGTCGACCTCACCGTGCACGCGGGCGAGGTGCTCGGCGTCGCGGGCGTGCAGGGCAACGGCCAGACCGAGCTGATCGAGGCGATCATGGGCCTGCGCCCGGTGCTCGCCGGCACGGTCACGCTCGACGGCGCATCCGTGCACGGCTGGCCCACCAAGAAGGTGCTCCGCGCCGGGGTCGGCTACGTGCCCGAGGACCGCAGCGTCGACGGCCTGGTCAAGGAGTTCTCCGTGGCGGAGAACCTGGTGCTGGACATCTACGACCGGCCGCCGTTCGGCAAGGGCCTCTCGCTGAAGCCGGACGCGATCGCGAAGTCGGCGAAGGAGCGGATCGAGCAGTTCGACGTCCGTACCTCGTCGGCGGACGCGGCGGTGGGCACCCTCTCCGGCGGCAACCAGCAGAAGGTGATCGTGGCCCGGGAGCTGTCCCGGCCGCTGAAGCTCTTCATCGCCGCCCAGCCCACCCGGGGCGTGGACGTCGGCTCGATCGAGTTCATCCACAGCCGGGTCATCCGCGAACGGGACGTCGGCACCGCCGTCATGGTGGTCTCCAGCGAGCTGGACGAGGTGATCGGGCTGGCCGACCGGATCGCGGTGATGTACCGCGGCCGGATCATCGGCATCGTCGGCCCGGACACCCCCCGCGAGGAGATCGGCCTGCTGATGGCCGGCATCACTCCCGACTCGCCCGGCGACGCGGACGCGTCGACCACGGGTGACGCGACCGACGCCGCCCCCGCGGGTGGCACCGGCCCGACCAGTGACCCCGGCGACGTCCCCCCGGCCGCCGCGGGCCCAGGCAGCAAGGACGAGGCATGACGACGAATCCACCCGCGGGCTCGCCGGACAAGGAACCGGCGACCGAGGCGCAGGCGGAGCAGAACGCGGTCGGCAACGCCGACCAGGCGACCACCCCGACGGCCACCGCGCCGAAGCCCGACGAGGCCGGGGAGCGGCCCTCGCTGGGGCGGGCCTTCCTGGACAACCTGTGGGCGGCCAACACCGTCACGGTCACCGTGCTGGCGCTGGTGCTGGCGATGGTCATCGGCGCCATCCTGATCATCGTCTCCGACCCGGAGGTGCTGGCCACCTACGGCTACATCACCGCCCGGCCGGCGGACGCGATGAACGCCAGCTGGTCGGTGGTCAGCGAGGCGTACGCGAACCTGTTCAAGGGCGCGATCTTCGACCCGCAGGCCTTTTCGGACTGGCTGAACGGTGACGCCGGCTGGCAGGCGGTGCTCGGGCCGATCTCGGAGACGCTGACCTACACCGCGCCACTGGCGTTCACCGGCCTGTCGGTGGCGCTGGCGTTCCGCGGCGGCCTGTTCAACATCGGGGCCCAGGGCCAGGCCGTCATCGGCGTCATCCTCGCCGCGCTGGCCGGTTTCCTGCTGCCGTTGCCGCCGGTGCTGCACCTGCTGGTGGCCCTGCTCGCCGGTGCGGCCGGCGGCGCGATCTGGGGCTTCATCCCGGGCATCCTCAAGGCGCGCACCGGTGCCCACGAGGTGATCAACACGATCATGCTCAACTACGTGGCGGTCTACCTGCTGTCCTGGATCATCGTGCAGAGCTGGGTGCAGAACCCGACACGTTCCGACGCCATCAGCCGGGCGGTGGACTCCTCGGCCCAGCTGCCCCGACTGCTCGGCAGCGGCCTGCGGGTGCACGCCGGCATCCTGCTCGCGGTGCTGGCCACCTGGTTCGTGGCCTGGCTGCTCAACCGCTCCACGTTCGGCTTCGAGCTGCGGGCGGTCGGCGCCAACCCGGACGCCGCCCGCACCGCCGGCATCAGCGTGACCCGGACGTACGTGCTGATCATGGTGATCGCCGGCGCGCTGGCCGGTCTCGGCGGCGCCAACATGGTGCTCGGCTCCACCGCCGACGCGCTCACCCCGCAGGTGGCCGCGCAGATCGGCTTCGACGGCATCCTGGTCGCCCTGCTCGGGCGGGTGAAGCCCTGGGGTGTGCTGCTCGCGGCGCTGCTCTTCGGGGCGCTGCAGGCCGGCGGTAACCGGATGCAGTCGTACTCGGGCATCTCGCTGGAACTGGTCACCGTGCTCCAGGCGCTGATCGTCATCTTCATCGCCGCGCCGGCCCTGGTGAAGGCGATCTTCCAGCTCCGGGCCGCCCGCGCGGCGCGGCTGCAGACGAGCCTGGCGAAGGGCTGGTGACCGATGTCCACCATGGCTGTCCCCGACATCGCCGTCGCCCCGGTGAAGGCCGGGTTCTGGACCCGCGACCGCAAGGTCGGCGCGCTGCTGCTGGCGCTGGGCCTGCTCGCCGCCGGCCTGTTCGGCTCGCTCGCCACCGGTGAGCAGGCCCGGTTCACGCTCAGCGAGGACGCCGCGGGCGCCGCGCTGGAGATCAACGGCACGGTCGGCGCGATCCTGTTCGGGATCATCGGCGCGGCGGCGGGCGCCGCCCTGCTCGCCGGGGTGCCGAAGCGCTGGTTCACCCTGCTGCTCGGCGTCGGCGTGGTCGGCTTCGTGCTGAGCTTCCTGTGCTGGCAGGTCTCCGCCGCGCCGGCCGGGCAGAACTTCATGCCGCTGGTCAACATCGTCCGGGGCACCTTCCTGCTGGCCCTGCCGCTGATCTTCGGCGCGCTGGCCGGGGTGCTCTGCGAGCGCTCCGGCGTGGTGAACGTCGCGATCGAGGGCCAGTTGCTGATGGGCGCCTTCTCCGGCGCCCTGTTCGGCAGCATCACCGGCAACGTCTGGGTCGGGCTGGTCGCCGCGGCCATCGGCGGCGCGTTCATCTCGCTGCTGCTGGCGGTCTTCGCCATCCGCTACCTGGTCGACCAGGTGGTGATGGGCGTGGTGCTCAACCTGCTCGCGGTCGGCGTCACCGGCTTCCTCTACGAGCGGCTGATGCAGACCGACGCGCAGCGGTACAACAGCGCACCCCGGTTCGGCAACTGGGAGATCCCGCTGCTCAAGGACATCCCGGTGCTCGGGCCGGCGCTGTTCCGCGGCAACCTCTTCCTCTACCTGGGCCTGCTGCTGGTGCTGGTGATCCACATCGCGCTCTTCCGTACCCGGTGGGGGCTGCGGACCCGCTCGGTCGGCGAGCACCCGACCGCCGCCGACACCCTCGGCGTCCGGGTGCTGGGCCTGCGCTACCGCAACGTGCTGCTGGCCGGGGTGGTCGCCGGCATCGGCGGCGCCTCCTACACGCTGGCGCTCTACTCGTTCAGCAAGAACATGATCGGCGGCAAGGGCTTCATCGCGCTGGCCGCGCTGATCTTCGGCCGGTGGAGCCCGACCGGGGCGCTGCTCGCGGCGCTCTTCTTC
Organism: Micromonospora sp. NPDC050686; assembly: GCF_040654475.1. NCBI lineage: Bacteria > Bacillati > Actinomycetota > Actinomycetes > Micromonosporales > Micromonosporaceae > Micromonospora > Micromonospora sp. NPDC050686. The sequence goes on along the minus strand of NZ_JBFAID010000016.1, from coordinate 69,852 downwards.
GGCTTCGCCGACCAGCTCGCCACGTACCTCGGCGCGATCGGCGGCAGCATCCCGAGCCAGTTCCTGGCCATGCTGCCGTACCTGGCGACGATCCTGGCGGTGGCCGGGCTGGTCGGTCGGGTCCGGGCGCCGGCCGCCGACGGCAAGCCGTACATCAAGGGCTGACGGCCCGCGACGCAGCGTGCCCGGCGGGTCGGACCCCGCCGGGCACGGTCGTCTCCGGGCCGCTCCGCGACCGATCAGCGTGAATTGGGCAGAATGGGAGACGTGATGGAGATCGACTGGGAGCGGCTGCGGGCCGCCGCCACCGAGGTGATGCGGCACGCGTACGTCCCGTACTCCAAGTTCCCGGTCGGGGCGGCGGCCCTGGTCGACGACGGCCGGGTCGTGGTCGGCTGCAACGTGGAGAACGCCGCGTACGGCGTGGTGCTCTGCGCCGAGTGCGGGGTGGTCTCCTCGCTGCACGCCACCGGCGGCGGCCGGATCGTGGCGCTCTCCTGCGTCGACGCCACCGGCGAGCCGCTGATGCCATGCGGCCGGTGCCGGCAGCTGCTCTGGGAGCAGGGCGGCCCGGAATGCCTGATCGAGGCCAAGGGCGGCCCGCTGCGGATGGCCGAGCTGCTGCCGCACGCCTTCGACGTGGCCGATCTGGAGGCGGTGACCGGCGAGGCGCCGGTGCCGGTGGTGCCGGACCGGCTGGCCGCCTGGCGGGGCCGGGGCACCGTGTTCGTGCACCCCGACCTCTCCGCCGGGCAGCAGGTCTGGACGGCGTACTGGGAACGGTCGGCGGGCGACGACGCCGGGGCCGAGACCGGGGTGCTGGAGGAGGGGCCGAGCTGGGACGACCCGGCGGAGGCGATCACCTGGGGGCTGGCGCGGACGCCGCGCGTGGTGGTGGTGGACGCGTCGGGCACGATCTTCTGGGCGGGGGAGGGGGAGCCTCCGTTGGAGATTTCGGTGCGGTGGTCTGGTGCTTGAGGTTAGGGGCCGGGGCCGACCGTGCCCGGCTCCGGGCGGTCAGGCTTGATCCCTCCGCCGGGCACGGTCGGCCCCGGCCCGTCGTGCTCAGGGCCGCGCGTTCGTGCCGGCATCCCGACGGGAAAATTTGATCTATCGATAGGAAGCTCAACGGTGAGTGCTTTTACGGCGGTTGATGTTATTCGGGTGAAGCGGGACGGCGGGGTGTTGAGCGACGCCCAGATCGACTGGGTGGTCGACGCGTACACCCGGGGGCTGGTGGCGGACGAGCAGATGGCCGCGCTGGCCATGGCGATCCTGCTGCGCGGGATGACCGCGCCGGAGATCGCCCGGTGGACCGCCGCGATGATCGCCAGCGGCGAGCGGCTGGACCTGTCCCCGGTGACCCGGCCGACCGTCGACAAGCACTCCACCGGCGGCGTCGGTGACAAGATCACCCTGCCGCTGACCCCGCTGGTCGCGGCCTGTGGCGCGGCGGTCCCGCAGCTGAGCGGGCGCGGCCTCGGGCACACCGGCGGCACGCTGGACAAGCTGGAGTCCGTACCCGGCTGGCGGGCCGCGCTGAGCAACGCCGAGTTCATCGCCCAGCTGGGCGACGTGGGCGCGGTGATCTGCGCGGCCGGCGCGGGCCTGGCCCCGGCCGACCGCAAGCTGTACGCGTTGCGCGACGTCACCGGCACCGTCGAGGCGATCCCGCTGATCGCCAGCTCGATCATGAGCAAGAAGATCGCCGAGGGCACCGGCGCGCTGGTGCTCGACGTCAAGGTCGGCTCCGGCGCCTTCATGAAGAACGTCGACGACGCCCGCGAGCTGGCCCGGACCATGGTGGAGCTGGGCGGCGCGCACGGCGTACGGACGGTGGCCCTGCTCACCGACATGTCCACCCCGCTCGGCCTGGCCATCGGCAACGCCGTCGAGGTGACCGAGTCGGTGGAGGTGCTGGCCGGCGGTGGACCGACCGACGTGGTGGAGCTGACCCTGGCGCTGGCCCGGGAGATGCTGGACGCGGCCGGCCTGCCGGACGCCGATCCGGCGGCGGCGCTGCGCGACGGGCGGGCCATGGACTCGTGGCGGCGGATGATCCGCGCCCAGGGCGGCGACCCGGACGCCCCGCTGCCCACCGCGCCCGAGGTCGAGGTCGTCCGGGCCGAGGCGGACGGCTTCGTCGCGGCGATCGACGCGTACGCCATGGGGGTGGCCGCCTGGCGGCTCGGCGCCGGCCGGGCCCGCAAGGAGGACCCGGTGAGCATCCCGGCCGGGGTGGTGCTGCACAAGCGCCCGGGCGACCCGGTGCGCGCCGGTGACCCGCTCTACGAGCTGCGCGCCGAGCACGCCGGCCGGCTCCCCGCGGCGCTGGCCGAGGCGGCACGCGCGGTCACCGTCGCGCCCACCGCGCCGGAGCGGAAGCCCCTGGTCATCGAGCGGGTCGGCTGACCCGCGCGGCGCGACCGGGGCGGGTCGTCCGATCGCTCGGGCGCGAGCGGGGCGGGTCGTCCGATCGCTCCGGGAAGCCGCTATTCTCCCTGGCCACGGGGACCGATCGGTGATTCGCCGACGCGAGCAGACAGGGACCGACCGTGCTAGTACCCGCCCCCGACCCGCGGGCCGTCCGTGAGGCGAGCCTGGAGGAGCTCGTCCGGCTGGGCCTGCCGCTGCCGCCCGGCCAGTTCCCGCTGGTGTGGGAGCCGGGTGACGAGATCGAGCTGCGCCCGACCCGGGAGATCGAGGCCCGGATCGCGGTGCTGCACCTGATCCTGGCCCGCTGCTTCGGGATGCCACCGCAGGCGGCGGTGAGCTGGTTGCTCCACTCGCACCTGATGGAGATGGTCACCCCGCCCGAGTGGGAGTTCGTGATGGGCGGCAAGGGCGACCACCGCTCGTTCGTGCTGCACCACGACGCGCTCTTCTCGCTGGCCTGGGTCCTCGGGCTGACCAGGCAGCTCGACCCGACGGTCCCGGTGGACGAGCGGTTGGTCGAGCGGATGCCGAACATCGCCGCGGGGGAGACCTTCGACCACTGGCGGGCCCGGATCCTGGCCGCCCCGCAGCACCCCGCCCACGCGGCCGCCCTGCTCGACCTGCACTACTGCCTGGACTGGGCGTACCTGGAGCTGGAGGAGGCGGGCCGGCCGGTGCCCGGGCTGGTCGACGCGAACGCCATCGGGCAGCGGCGGTGGGCGCTGGAGTGGGCGGTGATGCTGCGTGGGCCGTACCACGACGAGCCGCCGGACTGGGAAGAGGTCGATCTCTCCACCTGAGCCCGCCGCGGCGGCGGCGCTGCCGGTGCTCGGGCGTGTCGCGGGTGGGGGCGAAACACGTCTTCGGCCGTGATACCTCCCAGGTATTTTGATGACTCTGGGGTATCACGCCCTTCCGGGTGTCCGGCGCCCGCTGCCGACCCGTACGCCGTCAGCTGGCGGCGTACGGGCGGTGCACGCCGAGACGGACCGCGAGGGTCACGGTGGCCGGCTCGGGCAGCGCGGCGATCCGCTCGGCGAGCCGGGCCGGATCGGTGTGCCAGGCGCTCGGGCCCATCCCGACCAGGGTGGCGACCTCGGTGCGGGTGAGGGCGAGCCGGGCCCGGTGCACGGCGGACGACTCCTCGGTGAAGTGCCCGCCCAGGCTGCCGGCCACCCGGTCGGCCTTGGCCGGGTCGACCCGGAGCAGGTCGAGGGGGCCGACCAGCTCGGCGAGGTGCTCCTCGGCCGGGGTGACCACCAGCAGCGCGCCGGCCGGGTCGAGCACCCGGCGGAACTCCGCTCCGTTGCGCGGCGCGAAGACGTTGAGCAGCACCGTGGTGGACCCGTCGGCCAGCGGTAGGCGCTGCCACGTGTCGGCGAGCGCGGCGGCGGCCCGGGGGTGGGCCCGGGCCGCGCGGCGCAGCGCCGGCTTGGCGACGTCGAGCGCCAGCCCGACGGCATCGGGGAGGGCCGCCAGCACCGCCGCCAGGTACCAGCCGGTCCCCGCGCCGGCGTCCGCAACCAGCGGGCACCCCGGGCCGGCACCACCCGGCCGCCCGGCGGGAGCCGGCGTGACCGGCGCCGGCCGGTGCAGCACCCGGCGGGCGGCGTCGGCCAGGGCCGTGGCGACCGGGGCGTAGTGGCCCGCGGCGAGGAAGTCGGCGCGGGCCGCGACCATCTCCGCGCTGTCCCCGACGTGGGGGGCCCGGCCGGCGAGCAGGTTGACGTACCCCTGGCGGGCGATGTCGAAGCTGTGCCGGCGCGGACAGCGCAGCGCCCGGGCGGTGCCGGCGGTGGCCTCGGCCAGCGGGTCGCCGCAGACCGGGCAGCGTAGGCGGTCCAGGATGCGCGGGTCCATGGTCAGCCCTCCGGCCGGCCGGTCGGCGCCGCGGGCCGTGCGGTGAGGTGGTCGACCACCCGTTGGCTCAGGACGCCGAGCGCCTCGATCTGCGCCGGGCTGAGCCGTGGTCCGTCCATGCCCCGATCCTAACGGAGTCGTTGACATGTCATCGACATGCACTCTGCTCGGCGGACTACCGGGCGGTCATGGTGGCCGACGGCCGGCTGGTGCTCCGCCTCACCGTCGAGCGGGTGTACGGCCGGCGGCCGTGACCGGCGGTCCGGTGCCGGCGCCGGACCGCCGGTGACTAGGGTCTGAGCATGGTCGCAATCTCGTACGAGGACATCGTCAAGGTCCCGAAGGCGCTGCTGCACGACCACCTCGACGGCGGCCTTCGCCCCGCGACGATCGTGGAGCTGGCCGCGGAGATCGGCCATGAACTGCCCACCACCGACGCGACGGGGCTGGGCCGCTGGTTCGTCGAGGCAGCCAACTCCGGCTCCCTGGAGCGCTACCTGGAGACGTTCGCGCACACCGTCGCGGTGATGCAGACCGCCGACGCGCTGCGCCGGGTCGCCCGGGAGTGCGCCCTGGACCTGGCCACCGACGGGGTGGTCTACGCCGAGGTGCGGTTCGCCCCCGAGCAGCACCTGGAGCGGGACCTCTCACTGGACGAGGTGGTGGAGGCGGTGCTGGCCGGCTTCGTCGAGGGCAGTGAGCAGGCCGCCGCGCAGGGCCATCCGATCCGGGTCGGCACGCTGCTCACCGCCATGCGGCACGCGGCCCGCTCGCAGGAGATCGCCGAACTCGCGGTCCGGCACCGGGACGCCGGCGTGGTCGGCTTCGACATCGCCGGCGCCGAGGCGGGTTTCCCGCCCACCCGGCACCTGGACGCGTTCGAATACCTCCAGCGGGAGAACTTCCACTTCACCATCCACGCCGGCGAGGCGTTCGGCCTGCCGTCGATCTGGCAGGCGATCCAGTGGTGCGGCGCGGACCGGCTCGGGCACGGGGTACGGATCGTGGACGACGTCACCCCGGGCGACCCGCCGGTGCTCGGCCGGCTGGCCGCGTACGTCCGGGACAAGCGGATCCCGCTGGAGCTGTGCCCGTCGTCGAACGTGCAGACCGGTGCCGCCGCCTCGATCGCGGACCACCCGATCGGGCTGCTGCGTGACCTCCGGTTCCGGGTCACGGTCAACACCGACAACCGGCTGATGAGCGGGACGTCGATGTCGCGGGAGATGGCGCTGCTGGTGGAGGCATTCGGCTACGGCTGGAAGGAACTCCAGTGGTTCACCATCAACGCGATGAAGAGCGCCTTCATCCCGTTCGACGAGCGCCTGAGGATCATCGACGAGGTGATCAAGCCGGCGTACGCCAAGCTGCTGACCTGATCAGTGCTGGCGCGGGTGGCCGGGCAGCAGCGCGGCCACCCGCCGGAGCACCTCGCGGGCCCGGGCCGCCTCGGCGCCCAGCCCGGTCTGCCGGGCCAGCACCGCCGGCTCCTCGCGCAGCAGCGCCACGCCGCGCCGGACCAGCACCCGGGGCGCCTTGCGCTGCTCGGTGAGGTCGCGGGCCAGGCGGCGGAGGAAGGTGGCCGTCCGGGGGCGCCGCAAGGCGTACGCCCCGGCGAGCAGTCCGCGGCGGCGGCACTCCGCCACGATCTCGGCGGCGAAGATCCCTTCGGCCATGAAAATCGGCGATCCGGTGACATCGAATGGCCGACTGGCCACTTGTCGGTCCGCGCCGATCGCATAAACCGGCACTTCGGTCTTGCCGTCCCGGGCCAGTCGGGCAATGGTTTCCACCGCCGCCTCGGCGTCCCAGGACAGGGGTGACTCCCAGTCCACGAGGCCGTTCCGGCGTGGCAACGTAGGGTCATCGCCGTCCTTGTAGAAGTCGTCGAGGCAGAGCACCGGAAGTCCGGTTCGTTGTGCGATGTACGACTTTCCGGAGCCGGATGGCCCGGCCAACAGGACGACGCGGTGCGGGTGTTCCATTACCTTCGGTGACTCCGACCAGACGGATTGCGAGCAAATTGCGTCAACATCTCATCACACCCGGAGAGAGGGACAACCTGGGCTTTCTCTTTGCGGGGCGGCGTGATGGAATCTCGGGGGTCCGACCCGCCGGGTCGGTCGCTGGGCGGTGCCCGAGGCAACGTTCGGCAGTTGTGATCGCGAGGGCGGTGACGTGAGCAAACGGCCAAAGACGGCGAGCTCCTTCCTGTCGCGGCTGCGTCGGCCGGCCGGCCGGCTTCGCGACATGCCGATCTGGTCCAAGCTCGGTCTCATCATGATCGTGCCGACCATCGCCACGGTCGTCGTGGGCACCAGTGGTCTCATCGACCACCTGGAGACGCTCAACAACGCGAACCGGGCCGGTGACCTGGCCAACCTCGTCAGCTACTCCGGTGACCTGGTCAACAGCCTCCAGGACGAGCGCACCTCGGCCGTCCTGTTCCTCGGTTCCAAGGAGGGGCAGGCCCGGGAGCAGTACCGCGAGGCGTACAACCGGGTCAACAACCGGGTCGACCAGGCGAAGACCCCGTACTCCCAGCAGCGCCTCGAGATCGACAATCTGCCGGCGAGCTTCGAGAATCTCCTCGACCGGATCGACGAGAACCTCAAGGACCTCCCCGGCACCCGCAGCCAGGTCTACAACGGCCGGTTCAAGCTGACCGAGACGGTGCAGGCGTACGAGGGCCTGATCAACGACCTGCTCGACATCCGCGACTCGGCGACCCAGCTCGCCGGGGACAACGACCTGAGCGAGCGGATGCGGGCCGCCGCGGCGACCGCCCGGTCCAAGGAGTTCCTCTCCCTGCGTCGGGTGGTGGTGCACCGCGCGCTGATCCAGAACGCGCTCACCCCGGTCCTGCGCACCGACTACATCGCCAGCGGCACCGGTCAGCAGCAGGCCCTGCAGAGCTTCCGCGCGGTCGCCAACGACCAGGAGAAGGAGTTCTTCCAGCAGACCGTCTCCGGCTCCGACCAGCGCCAGGCCGACAGCTACAACGGCTGGATCGCCGGCAAGGTCAACGAGAGCATGGCCGACGCGCCGTTCGGTCGGGACCAGTGGGACGCGGCCATGGTCGCCAACTCCCGGCTGATCCGTACCGTGGAGGCGAAGCTGGACGGCGACGTGGTCCGCCAGGCCGACGCGCTCCGCTCCGACGTGCAGCGCCAGGTGTTCCTGGAGACCGGCCTGCTGCTGAGCATGCTGCTGCTCGCCATCCTGTTCGCGTACCTGGTCGCCCGTTCGATGGCCCGCTCCCTGCGCGACCTGCGGCAGGGTGCGCTCTCCATCGCCCAGTTCGGGTTGCCCCAGGCGGTGGCCCGGTTGCGCGACCCGCAGCTGGCCAGCCAGCACTCCCCGGCCCAGTTGGCGAACCAGATCGCCGAGCCGCTGCCGGTGCGGAGCAAGGACGAGTTCGGCCAGGTGACCGAGGCGTTCAACGCGGTCCACCTGGAGGCCGTGCGGACCGCGGCCGAGCAGGCCGCTCTGCGGTCGTCCGTCGCGACGATGTTCGTCAACCTCGCCCGCCGCTCGCAGATCCTGGTCGACCGGCTGATCGGTCACCTCGACCGGTTGGAGCGCGGCGAGGAGGACCCGGACCGGCTGGCCGAGCTGTTCCAGCTCGACCACCTGGCCACCCGGATGCGCCGTAACGACGAGAACCTGCTGGTGCTCGCCGGTGCGGACTCCACCCGCGTCCAGCGTGAGCCGGCCGCCCTGATCGACGTGCTCCGCGCCGCGCAGTCCGAGGTCGAGCACTACACCCGGATCGAGTTCGGCTCGATCGACCGGGACATCGAGGTGGCCGCGCACGCGGTCAACGACCTCGTGCACCTGATCGCCGAGCTGTTCGACAACGCCACCGCCTTCTCCCCGCCGGACTCCCAGGTGATGGTGGAGGCCCGGCGGATCGGTGACCGCGCCACGCTCTACGTGGAGGACCGGGGCATCGGCGTCAGCGCCGAGCAGCTGCACGAGCTCAACGAGCGGCTCGCCACGCCGCCCCAGGTGGACGTGGCCGTCTCCCGGATGATGGGCCTGGTCGTGGTCGCCCGGCTGGCCTCCCGGCACGGCGTCAAGGTCGAGCTGAAGCCCGGCGCGGAGCGGGGCACGGTGGCCGAGGTCGGCCTGCCGGGCTCGGTGCTGGTGCCGCGGGCGCTCGCCGGCCGCGGGCACCCCGGGGCGCTCCCGGCGGGCAGCCCGGCCCCGCAGTCGTCCGGTCCGGCGCCGGCCTTCGGCGCGCTCCAGGCGCTGGGCAACCTACCGACCCACGTCACCGCGCCGCCGTCGGGCAACCAGCTCACGCTGGGCGGCCGGTCGATCGAGCCGACCCCGCGCAACGGCGCACCGGCCTCCGCCGGGTCGCTGCCGGCCTGGTCCGACCTGACCGGTGCCAGCGGGGCGACCGGCGGTGACTCCTTCGGGCCGCGCCCGTCCAACGGCCAGTCGATCGACCCGCTGCCTCAGCGGCGTTCCGGCGACCCCGACCCGGCCGTGACCGGCCAGCTTCCGCCCATTCCGCGTCAGCTGCCCAGCAGCCCGGAGGCACGGCCGTACGGCCCGCCGCCGGTCTCGGCGCCGCCGGTTCCGCCGGTGTCCGCCCCGCCGGTTCCGGGGATGCCGACGTCCGGCCAGCCGCTGCCGACCCGGCCCGTCTCGGCGGCACCGACGTCCGGCCAGCCGCTGCCGACCCGGCCCGTCTCGGCGGCACCGACCTCCGCTCAGCCGCTGCCCAGTCGCCCGGTGTCCGCGGCGCCGACCCCCGGCCACCCGCTGCCGACCCGCCCCGGGGCGGTGCCACCCGACTACGCCGCGGGTGGCCGGCCGGCCACCGCGCCGCCCTCGCCCGCCCGCTCGGCGGCGGCTCCCGCCACGCCGGCGCCGCCGGTGTGGCCGCCGGTCGCCAACCCGGAGCGCGAGGCAGCCGCTCCGCCGGTGCCGGAGCGGGTCGCCGCCAAGCTCGACATGGCCGCCGAGCCGCGCCCCGGCGCTCCGGCCACGCCGCCGGCCGCGGGCCGGCCGGCGGCTGCCCCGGCCGCCGGCCGCCCGACCACGCCGCAGCAGGGCGCGAACCGGCAGCGGTACGCGGACGAGACGATGGAACTGCCGATCTTCCGGGAGCTCGAGTCGGCCTGGTTCCGCACCCGCCGGCCCGGCCCGGAGGAGGCGGCGCAGGCACCCGGTGGCAACGGTGCCCCGACGCAGCAGTTCGCCGCGGTCGACGCCACCGGCCGGCCCGTCCAGAAGACCGCAACCGGGACGACAGGTACGACACCGATGGCAAACACGCCGACGGCCGGAGGAGCGCCGCGGGCCACCGGCCCGACCAACAGCGGGGCCCGTCCGGGCTTCGCCGAGAGCATGCCGAGCCGTCGGCCGGGCCCTCCGCCCGGCGGCTGGCAGACCGCCGCCGACGACGGCTGGCGGGCGGCCTCGGCGGCCAACGAGGTCCCGGTGGCCGAGACCACCCAGAAGGGCCTGCCGAAGCGCAAGCCGATGGCCCAGCTGGTGCCCGGCGCCGTGGAGAAGCCCGCCGCGGCCGTGCAGAAGCGGACGCCGGAGGGCGTACGCGGGCTGCTGTCGGCCTACCATCGAGGTGTGCAGCGCGGCCGTAGCAACCCGTCGGAGAGCAACCCGACCAACCCGGAGGGGACTCCGGGTGGGCAGCAATCCTCGCAGTCTGGCTCAGGCCCGGTGGCCGGGAGCGGGCAGAAGGAGCAACAACGATGACAACTACGCAGGATCTCGGTTGGCTGCTGGCCAACTTCGCCGACCGGGTACCCGGTGTCGCACACGCGGTCGCCGTCTCCGCGGACGGTCTGCTCCTCGCGTCGTCACGAGACCTTCCGCGGGACCGGGCCGACCAGTTGGCCGCTATTTCGTCCGGCCTGGTCAGCCTGACGCAGGGTGCCGCCCGCTGCTTCGAGGGTGGCGCGGTGCTGCAGACAGTGGTCGAGATGGACAACGGCTTCCTGTTCCTGATGTCCATTTCGGACGGTTCCTCCTTCGCCGTGCTGGCCGCGCGCAGCTGCGACGTCGGTCAGGTCGGCTACGAGATGGCCCTGCTGGTGGACCGGGTGGGCGAGGCGCTGACCCCCGCGCCCCGCACGGCCGTGGGAATGATGGGCTGAACATCGCGCTGACCCTTCGGTCAGGCGGAGCAACAACGACACAAAGACGGGTTCCACCGGTGCGAGCCGACACGGGGTACGAAGGAGGTGAGCGGCGACATGGCCGATCGTGACGAACCGACCGGCGCGTTGGTCCGGCCATACGCTGTGACCCGCGGTCGTACCCGTCCCCGGCTCGACATCGCCCTGGAGGCGCTCGTCGAGACGACGGTGCGCGGTCGGGCCGCAGCCAACAGCAATGGCGGGCACGGCCGTGAACACCAGTACATCGCCGCGTTGTGTGACGGACGTGTGCAGTCACTCGCCGAGATCGCGGCGAGGATGCAGCTTCCGCTCGGCGTGGCCCGGGTGCTCATCGCCGACATGGCGACGGATGGCCTGGTCGCGGTCCACGAGCCGACCATTTTGGACGACTCGGACGACGCGGTGGGCACTGAACTGCTGGAGAGGGTGCTGAGTGGACTTCGCAGGCTCTGACATGTCGCACCGGCCGCCGGCCCCGAGCGGGCGCGTGACGTCGGCAAAGATTGTTATCGCCGGTGGGTTCGGCGTCGGTAAGACGACGCTCGTCGGCTCGGTCTCGGAGATCACACCGCTGACCACCGAGGCCATCATGACCTCGGCCGGTGTGGGCGTCGACGACAACCGGCAGGTGCCGGGCAAGACGACGACCACGGTGGCGATGGACTTCGGCCGTATCTCGATCGACCGGGACCTGATCCTGTACCTGTTCGGTACGCCCGGTCAGACGCGGTTCTGGTTCATGTGGGACGAACTGGTGCGCGGCGCAATCGGCGCGGTGGTGCTGGTGGACACCCGCCGGCTGGCCGACTGCTTCGCCGCGATCGACTTCTTCGAGCATCGGCGGCTGCCGTACCTGGTGGCCATCAACTGCTTCGACGGGATGCAGTACCACGACCCGCAGGACGTCCGGGAGGCCCTCGCGATCTCCAGCGACGTGCCGGTGGTGGCCTGCGACGCGCGCAACCGGGAGTCCACCAAGCACGTGCTGATCTCGCTGGTCGAGTACGTGCTGACCATGCGGCGCTCGCGCGCCGTGGCGCCCGCCTGAGTTGACCGCGTACGCGCCCGGCGCCGGCTTCCGGCCGACACCGGGCGCATCTCGCTGTCCACGTAAGGGCGGATGGGCCGCCGCCTCCGGTGTGGACCCGCAGTGGGCGTCCACACCGGAGGGACCGGGTCAGGAGATCCGGGTCCAGGCGCCCTGGTTGACCTGGTAGATGCCGAGCGAATCGCGCTCCATGCCGCTGTGCCGGCTGGGGGAGAAGGCGTACGCCCCGGCCATGCCCTCGGACACCTGGGTACGCAGGTAGGCCTTGATCCGTCCATGGTCGACGGTGCCCGACGTGCGGGCCGCGTCGGTGATCAGGGTCAGCGCGTCCGAGGCGTACGGCGCGAAGCCGCTGAAGCCGCCGTACAGCTGGATGTAGCGGAAGGTGAAGTCCCGGCGGGCCAGCGCGCCGGTGGTGGTGTTGGTGAGGGTGGAGCCGCCCAGCGACATCGGGTGCACGGCATAGGCGCCCTCGACGGAACTCGCGTTGCGGGCGTCGAGCGTGTCGTCGTTGACCGCCGCCGGATCGAGGTAGAGCGGTCCCTGGTAACCCACGACGCGCAGCGTCCGGGCTGCCTCGCCGGTGTCCGGGGCGTGCGACCAGAGGACGACCGCCTTCGGCTCCCGGTCGGCGACCTCGCGCAGCACCGGCCGGAAGTCCGTCCCGGTGCGCGGCAGCCGGGTGACCGTGACCAGCTCCACACCGGCGCCCTTGGCCGCCTGCTTCATGGCCTTGACGCCGGAGTCGCCGTGCAGCCCGGATCCGGCAACCAGCATCACCCGCCGGTGCTTGCGCTCGACGAGCAGCCGCACCAGGCGTCGGGCGATGTCCTGGGTGTCCGGTGTCACCTTGTAGATGAACGTGCGGTCGGCCAACGGCAGCACCAGCCCGTCGCCGTACGCCAGCGAGATGAACGGGATCCGGATCTCCTGCGCCTGCGCGATGATGCCCATGGAGGTCTCGGCCAGCGTGCCGCCGAGCAGGGCGTGCACGTTGTCCTGCTGGGCCAGCTCGCGGGCCTGCTGCGCGGCGGTACGCGGGTCACTGGCGTTGTCCCGCAGCAGGAGGCGCACCTTGCGGCGCATGTTGCCCACCTGCACGCCGTCGACGTTCAGCCCCTCCAGCGTGATCCGCAGGGCGCGTTCCTGGAGGGTGCCCATTGCGGCTCCCCGCCCGCTCAGCTCCAGGCTGGCGCCGACCACGATCTCCTGTTCCGCGGGGGCCCGGCTGCCGCCGGTCCGCGGCTGACCCTGCTCACCCCGGCCGCAGCCGCTCAGCAGCAGGCCGCCGGCCGTGGCGGCGAGCAGCCCCCGACGGGTCAACGTGGACGGATGTTTTCCCGGTGTCGCCATCGCAGTCGCCTCCCCAGCCCGGCGTCCCTGCCGTGGCTGTTCCGCCGGAGATGCTCCCGGCCGGCCTCACCCGCCGTCAACTTGTCCGGGTGTGGGCAGGAACACGCAGGTCGAAGGCGGTTACTGGGCGGTCAGGAACGGTAACCGGCCGAGCGGAACTCGTACTCCCGGTCGTCGTCCCGGTCGCCGGTGTCCCGGCTGAAGTCCCAGCCGCCGGCGGCCTCGCGGCCCGGCCGGCCGCCCACCGCGAAACCGCCGATCTCCTGTCCCCGGCGCCAGCCGCGGAAGTATCCGGTGGTGTTCTCGGCGAGGCTCGCCGCGTCCCGGACGATCCGCAGTGGCCGCTCCTCGCGCAGCGGTGAACCCGGCACCAGGTTGGCCTGCGGTACCCGCTTGGGCAGCCCGGCCTGGGTGGCGTCGCCCACCGACGGGCGGGCGGCCTGCTCGGCCGCCTGCCAGCCGCTGTCCATGGTGGACGACCATTCCAGGTCGGCCTCGTCGTCGTGCCCGACGAACCAGGCGGACTTGGCGGCGGCGAAGATGAGCAGGTCGCCGTCGCCCTCGTCGGAGACCGGCGGGGGCCGGAACTCGGCCGGCGCCGGGCGGCGCTCCGGCAGCCGGGGGGCGACCGGCGGGGCGGGCGGGCGGGACTCGGCCGCGTCGACCAGCCGCAGCGGCGGGGTCTCCAGGCGCGGGTCGGTCGGCGGGTTCGGCTCGCCGCGCAGCGCCCGGTCGGCCAGCGGCGGTGGCTCCACCAGCCGCAGCATCGGTGGCTCCTGCGGGAGGTCGTCGGCGAGCCACGGCGGGGTCACCCGGCTGCGGGTCGCGCCCGGGTCGGTCGGCGCGTCGACCTGACGCCCCTCCCGGTACGGGTAGGCGACCGGGTTGTCGGCGGCGCTGTCGGCCAGGTCGTCGACGGCGTTGACCAGCGGCCAGTTGGCCCGGGAGCCGGGCGCGGCCGGCGGCTCCTGGCCGGGCCGCGGGGTGGGCACCGGGATGCTCAGGTCGGTGGCGCTGAACCCGCCGGTCGGCGGCTCGTCCGGGGTGGTCTTCGGGCGCGGCGGGATCACCGTGCGCTGCCGCTCGGCCCGGGCGTTGTTGATGGCCGCCGTGGTGAGCGTGGGCCGGAACGGCTCGCCCGCCTCGGCCGGCGGGACCTTGCCGCGCTGGGCCGGGGCGATCGGGGTGATGCCCGGCGGCGGGGGCGGCGGCGCGGAGACCGGACGGTTGGTCGGGGTGTCCACCCGGCGTGCGGCCGGTGCGGCGGGCTCGACCCGGGCGGGCGGCCCGGAGATCGGCGCGCCCGGCCCGGCGGCCGGGGTGACCGGTGCCGGGGCCACCGGCGGCGGTGCGACCGGCGCGGGCGCCACCGGCGGTGGGCCGAGCGGCCGCGGGGTGGCGGGCGCGCCGGTGCCGGCGGACGGCTCCGGACGGCTGCGCCGGCTGCCGGACGGGACCGGCCCCGGGCCACCGCCGTGCAGGGCGCGCAGGGCCGCGTTCGCCGGGGGCAGTTCGCCCACCGGGTCGCCACGCCGGGCGGCGGCCCGCCGGCCGGGCGCCGGGGCGACCCGCTCGTCGAGGGCGCCGACGAGGGCCTCACAGCCCGCGTCGCAGGCGCGCACCGACGCGACCGCCTGGCGGACGGTCTCCGCGACGGCGGCGGTGAGGGAACGGTTCACGGTGGCCCGGCGGGGGGTCTCCGTGATGGCGACGCGCAGGGCGGTCAGCGCGTCGTTGATCTCGGCGGCCCGGCCCACGCCGTCGGCGGCCAGGTTGGCCACCACGGTCTCGGCGGAGAACTCCCGCCCGGGAGCGACCTGACCGGCCAGCATGCCGGGCTCGGGCAGCGCGTCGAGCACGGCCAGCGAGACCGGCTCCGCCGGGTCCGGGTACGCGCGCAGCGCGGCCGGGTAGAGCTCGCGCAGCACCTCGCGCAGCGCGACGGCGGCGGAGTGGCGGCCACTGGCCAGTGCGGCGTGCGCGGCGAGGACCTGCTTGTAGCCGGCGAGGTCACGCGGGGCGGGCAGGGTCACCGCGGAGAGCGCGCCGGCCTGCAGGGCGCGGGCCAGGCCGGCGGCGCGACGCTCGGCCGGCGGCGACTGCATCTCCTCCAGGGACTCGTCGTCGGCGAACCGCTCGGCGAAGTCGTCCACCAGGTCGTCGTCGGCGAGCGCCAGCGGGCGACCGGCGGCGCTGAGCAGGGCGGTGACCGTGTGGTCGTCGCTGTCCGCGGCGATCGCCGCACCGCTCGGCCCGCCCGACCGTTCCACGAGCAGGGCGACCAGCCGGGCGTAACCCGTCGCGTCGTCCCCGAGCTCGCAGACATGAAGCAGGCGGCCTGCGTCGTCGACCACAGCGGACGTCAGCGCCGAACCGGCCGAAGCCGGTCGGTCGGCCGGATCCGCCGAGGCCAGACCGCAGTAAACGCGCACGAGCGCCACGGCGTCGTCCTCCTCCCGGAACACACGTGTTCCTCTGCCAGAGACTGATGCTCCCCGGTGCGGCTCAGTCGCGCCAGTCCACAACGGCAGAGATCTTGCCGACAATGGTGCGCCAACCGAGGCTTGCGGTTTGTGCCCCGATTTTCTTCAGCCGCCGCCGGCCGAGAAAACCACCGACTCCGCCGTTGACAGCGGCCCGCAGCGCCTCGTCGAGGTCGTCCAGGCTGGAGCCGGCGGAGAGCATGTCCAGCACGGCCGGTAGCCGCAGCGCGTACGCCACGTCACGGGCGACCTCGCCGGCCTCGATCAGCAGCGCCGGGTCCCACGTGTCGTGCCCGCCGCGCAGGTTCTCCACGACCAGGTCCAGCTCGTAGGTGTCCTCGTCGAGCGGGGCGATGTCGGCCGGTTCCACCCGTTCGGACAATTCATTCCAGCTGTCCAGTTGGGACAGGTCGGTGGGCGCGCCGGAACGGACGTAACTCACCAGGGATTCCGGGGTCTTGAACACCAGCAGGCGGCCCCGGTGGCTCAGGAAGACCGGCACCTCCTCGTCGCCGGCATCCTCGGCCTCGTCGTCGTCGTCGGTCTCCTCGTCGGAGTCCTCGTCGTCGCCGGTACGCCCGGACGCCGACTTCTCGTCATCGACCTCGGCGAAGTCCTTGGCGAGGTCCTCGTCGAGGATCACCACCTCGTCGGAGTCCTCCTCCTCGGCCGCGGCGGCCTGGCGACGGGCGAGGAACGGGTCGTCCTCGTCGCGTTCGGTCACGTCCGTCGGGGTCAGCTCCCGTGCCGGCCGGTACGCGCGCAGGGTGAAGCCGGTCCCGGCGGGCAGGGCGATCTCGATCGGGTCGATCCGCAGCTCGTCCCAGAGCGAGCGGTCCCGGTGCGCGGCCTCGGACGTCGCCTCGGCGACATCGGACTCGACCGACCCCTCGGTCTCGTCGAGCTCGGGCTCGTCGGCGTCGGGCCGTTGGGGCGACTGGCGGGCCACGCTGACCTCCGTGTGCGTCGGTTGCCCACTCGCCGGCGCCTCCGGCCGTCGAGTGACTATGGGCACATACCCTAGTGGTCGCATCCGTGGAGTGGAGCCGCACCCCGGTGGCGCTCCCGGCGGACGACAAGTAGCGTTACTACTTATGAAGGCCCAGGCGCTGCACGGACACCTCGACGCGCTGCTGCTCGCCGTGCTGGAGCGGGGCGCGCTGCACGGCTACGCGATCATCGAGGCGCTGCGCGTGCGCAGCGACGGCTCGCTGGATCTGCCGACCGGCACCATCTATCCGGCTCTGCGGCGGCTGGAACGCGCCGGATACGTGGCGAGCTCGTGGAGCACGGTGAATGGCCGGGAGCGCCGCACGTACCAGTTGACCGACGCGGGCGGTCGGGCGCTGGCCGGCGAGCGGGCCGGCTGGCGGGAGTTCAGCTCCACCGTCGGCCGGTTCCTCGGCCCCGATCAGCCGCCGGCCCCGGCGTGATCAGTGGCGGCGAGCCGCCACCGGCCCGGCGTGATCAGCGGGCGGCGCGCAGCCAGGCGCGGGCCGCCCGGCCCAGGCTGAACCAGGCCGCCCCGGCGGCGACCAGCCCGATGAGCATCGGCGGCCAGGTCAGCGCGGCGTCCCAGAGGTCCAGCGACCAGGCGTACAGCGCGCACCCGGCCAGTGCGCCCACCGCGAGCAGCCCGGTCAGGCCGAGGCCCGCCAGCCGCGCGACGGGCGGCAGCCCGGGGCGGCCCCGCCGGGCGGCCCCGGCGAGCACCAGCAGGCCGACCACCGCGAGCAGACCCACCCCGGCCCAGATCCAGTTCACCGAGGCGGAGAGGAGCAGGTAGCCGGCCGGTGGTCGCGGGCCGTCCTGGCTCCAGCTCGAACCCCGCCAGGTCAGGTCACCGGCGACGGTCAGCACCGCGGCGACCGCCAACCCGCGTACGGCCAGGCCGCGCAGCGCGTCCGCGGCCAGCTCGGCCTGGTACGCCGGGACCAGCTCGGCCGGGCTGCCGAACTCGTGGACCGCCCGGCGCTCGGCGTCCGGCCCCGACAGCCCGTCCGCCTGGTACGCCTCGACGGCGTCCCACAGCGCGTGCCGGGCCTCGGTGAGCAGCTCCGCCTTCGACCGGGCGGGGCCGTGCAACCGGACGTCCAGATTTCGCAGGTGGGCCTCCACCGGGGCCCCGTCACCGCCGCGCATGCGCCCACCCTGCCACGTCGGACCCGGCGCGGGGTCCGGGGAAACCCCGGTGCCGCCCCGGAACCCTGGTCAGGGGCGCAGCGCCAGGTAGCCCCGTTCCGCCGCCTCCTGGAGCAGCCACTGGTCCCGGTACCAGCCGGCGGAGGCGGCGAGGTCGGCGTGCCGGCCGCGCTGGACCACCCGGCCGGCGTCCAGCACGACGATCTCGTCGAAGCCGGCCAGGCCGCTGAGCCGGTGGCTGATCAGCAGCACCGAGTGCCCGGCGGGGGTGGCGTCCAGCACCGAGGCGAGCACAGCGTCGGCGGCGGCCGGGTCGAGCCCCTCGGTCGGCTCGTCCAGCACCAGCACGCCGGGGGCGGCCAGCACCGCCCGGGCCAGCGCGAGCCGCTGCCGTTGCCCGCCGGAGAGCTGCCCGCCCTCCTCGCCCACCACGGTGTCCCAGCCGTGCGGCTGGTCGCGTACCCAGTCGAGCAGGCCGGCGGCGCGGGCCGCGGCGGCCAGCTCCTCGTCGGTGGCGTCGGGGCGGCCGAGCAGCAGGTTCTCCCGGACGGTGGCGTGGAAGACGTACGCCTCGGCGAGCAGGCCGCCGATCGCCCGGGGCAGCTCCTCGGCCGGATATCCGGACAGCTCGGCGCCGTCCAGCGTGACCCGGCCGGCGTCCGGGACGACGGTGCCGGTCACCACGGCGGTCAGGGTGCTCTTGCCGGCGCCGCTCGGGCCCACCACGGCCACCCGCCGCCCGGCCGGCAGGTCGAGGTCCACCCCGGCGAGGGCGGGGGCGGCGCCCGCCCGGTACCGGACCGTCACCCCGTCCAGCCGGACGTGGTGCGGACCGCCGCCCACGGCGGCCCCGCCCGGGACGGTCACCTCGGCCGCCGGCGCGGTGAGCAGCGCGGCGACCCGGTCCAGGCCGGCCCGGAGCAGGGTGTGCTGGCGGGCAGCGCCGACCAGGGCCAGGGCGATCTCCACGGCGGAGAGGGCGCCGACGGCGAGCACGCCGACCAGCACCCCGCCCACCCCGGCGCGCAGCGCCACCAGCACCACCGCGCCGGCGGTGACGCCGGCCAGCAGCACCCCGGCGGCGTCCACCGCGAAACCGGCCGCGGCGAGCCGCCGTTCCAGCCGGGCGAGCCGGTCGGTGCGGCCTCGGGCGGCCTGCAGCGCCGTCCCGGTCGCGCCGAACGCGGCCAGGTCGGCGGCGCCGTGGGTGAGGTCGACCGCGTCCCCGGCGAGTGCGCCGCGCAGCGGGGCGACCTGGTCGGCGGTGCGCCGGGTCAGCCGGGTCGCCAGCAGCGGCAGGACGACGCCGGCGAGCAGCAGCCCGGCGGCGAGCACCCCGGCCGCCGGTACGGAGACCAGCGCCGTCCCGGCGACCGCGAGCACCCCGACCAGCGCGGCGGCCGCCCCCGGCACGAGCACCCGGAGCAGCAGGTCCTGCACCGCCTCGACATCGGACACCAGCCGGCTGAGCGTGTCGCCGGAGCGCCGGGCCGGCCCCCGGTCGGCGGCCAGGGTGGCGAACACCCGGGCCCGGACGTCGGTGATCATGCGAAGCACGGCGTCGTGGCCGGCCAGCCGCTCGGTGTAGCGGAACACCCCCCGGCCGATCGCCAGGGCCCGGACCGCGACGATGGCCACCGTCAGCCGGTCCAGCGGCGGCTGCCCGGCGGCGCTCATCAGCAGCCAGGTGGCGGTGGCCATCAGGGCCAGCCCGGCCAGCTCGGTGGCGGTGGCGAGCAGGCCCGCGCCGACCAGCCGGCCCAGGTAGGGCCGGGCCAGCCGGAGCACCGCCCGTTCGGCGGACGCCCGCCCGGTCACGGTCGTACCCCCGCCGGGGTCAGCTCGGTGAGCCGGCCGTCCTCGATCCGGATGATCCGGTCGGCGTCGGCCAGCAGCGCCGGTCGGTGCGCCACCAGCAGTGCGGTACGCCCCGCGACCAGCCGCCGGGTGGCGTCCAGCACGACCGCCTCGCTGGCCGAGTCCAGCCGCGCGGTCGGCTCGTCGAGCAGCACCACCGGGGCGTCCCGCAGGAAGGCCCGGGCCAGCGCCACCCGCTGCCGCTGGCCGCTGGACAGGCCGTGCCCGCGCTCCCCGAGCACCGTGTCCAGCCCGTCGGGCAGGGCGGCCACCACCTCGTCCAGCGCCGCGTCGCGTACCGCCGCGGCGAGCGCGGGCGGCGGGGTGTCCGGCGCGCCGAGGGTGATGTTGTCGGCCAGCGAGGCGGCGAAGAGGTGGGCCCGCTGCGGCACCCAGGCCAGCCGGCGCCGCCAGGCGTCCGGGTCGACGCCGGCCAGGTCCACCCCGTCGACGGTGACCCGGCCGCTGGTCGGGGTGACGAAGCCGAGCAGCACGCCGAGCAGGGTGCTCTTGCCGGCGCCGCTGGGGCCGATGACGGCGATCCGCTCGCCGGGGCGGATGGTCAGCGTGACGTCCCGCAGCGCGGTGGTCCGCTCGTACTCGACGGTCACCCCCTCGAACCGGATCTCGCCGCGGCCGTCGGGCGCGGGGGCCGGCGGGCCGGGCCGCGCGGCGGCCGGGGCGGCGGTGACGGTGAGCGCCTCGTCCAGCGCGGTCAGTCCTTCCATGCTGGCGTGGAACCGGCTGCCGGCCGCCCGCAGCGGCAGGTACGCCTCCGGGGTGAGCAGCAGCACCAGCAGCGCGGTGGAGAGGGTGAGGCCGCCGCCGAGCAGCCGGATGCCGACCGGGACCGCGACCAGCGCCACCGACAGGGTGGCGACCAGCTCCAGCACCAGCGCGGAGAGGAAGGCGATGCGCAGCGTCCGCATGGTGGCGGCGCGGTGCCCGTCGGCCATCCGGCGGACCACCTCGACCTGGTTGCGGGCCCGCCCGAAGGCGCGCAGGGTCGCCAGCCCGGCCACCATGTCCAGGAAGTGCCCGCCGAGCAGCGCGAGCCGTCGCCACTGCCGTTCGGTGGCCGCCTGGGCCTGCCAACCGAGCAGGGCACCGAAGACCGGGATCAGCGGGATGGTGAGCGCGATGATCAGCGCCGAGCTCCAGTCGGCCAGCCCGACCCGGGCCAGCACGGCCAGCGGGACGGTGACGCTGAGCACCAGCTGCGGGAGGTAGCCGGTGAAGTAGGCGTCGAGCGCGTCCAGCCCGCGCCCGGCCAGCGTGGCGAGTTGCCCGGCCCGCTGCCCGGCGACCCAGGTCGGCCCGTGCGCCCCCACGGCGGCGAGCAGCTCGACCCGCAGGGCCGCCTTCACCGTCGCCGCGGCCCGGGCCGCCACTGTGCCCTGGGCCCAGGTGAGCGCCGCCCGGGCCGCCACCGCGGCGAGGAATCCGGCCAGCGCGGCCCGGTCCAGCCGCCCGTCGATCGCGGTCGCCAGCAGCGCGGCCAGCGCGGTCGCCTGCGCGACGATCACCAGCGCGGTCAGCCCGCCCAACGCGGCGAGCACGGCGAGGTCACGCCGGGCCGCGGGGACCCGGCGCAGCAGACGCGGGTCGAACGGGCGGCGGTTCACCAGTACACCGGTGCCCTGCCGTCGATCCGTCCCCGGAAAATCCACCAGCACATCGCCTGAAAGCCTAGTAGGGCCGGCACGAGCGGCAGCACGAGCCAGCCCAGCAACCGCAGGGTGGGGGCGCTGGCCGCCGCGTCGGCCACGGTCAGCCCGGCCACCGGGTCGGTGCCGGAGACCAGCGCGTACGGCCAGCGGGCCGCCCCGATCAGGAGCACCGGCAGGGCCAGCGCCGCGCAGGTGGCGGCGAAGGCCGGCCCCGGCCGCCGCCGGCCGAGCGCCGCGCGGGCCACCAGCAGCGCCACGACCAGCGCCGACGGCAGGAGTACGGCCGCGGCCGGCTGCTGCACGGCGGCGCGTACCCGGTCGGAGAGCAGGCCGAGGACGGTGGCCGTGCCGACCGCGGCGAGCGCCACCGGGACCAGCCGGCGGGCCAGCCGCCCGACAGCGTCGGCGTCGGCGGCCGGCAGCCGGAGCGTGAGGAAGGTCGCACCGTGCAGCGCGACCAGCGCGGCCATGGCGAGCCCGACGGCGGCGACGAACGGGGTGAACAGGTGGCCGACCCCGACGGCGTGACCGTCGGCGGCCAGCGGCAGCCCCTGGAGCAGCCCGGCGAGCAGGGTGCCCCAGCCGAGCGCGGCGAGCAGGCTGCCGACCACCACCACCCGGTCCCAGCGGGCCCGGGCGCCGGCCGTGGCCGGGCGGCTGCGCAGCTGCACCCCGGCGGTCACCAGGATCACCCCGGCCAGCGCGCCGCCCACGGCGGGGTAGTAACCGGAGAGCAGCTCGCCCTCCAGCGTGGGGAAGGCGCCGAAGAGGATGCCGACGGCGGCGACCAGCCACACCTCGTTGCCGAGGAAGAACGGGCCGAGCGCGGTGAGCGCGCCGCGCCGGGCGGCGGGGGAGCCGCCCCGGGCGAGCAGCAGGCCGACGCCGTAGTCGTAGCCGCCCAGGACGAAATAGGTGGCGAAGAAGAGGCCGAGCAGGGCGTACCAGGCGAGCTCCACGGTGGTCTCCCTCAGGCGAGCACGGGTTGGCGGGGGGTGTCGTCGGTATCCGGCGCGGGCGGGCGGCCCAGGGCCGGGTCCGCGGCGCCGCGGGCGGCGTGCCGGGCGAGCAGCACCCAGTTGGTGACGGCGAGCGCGCCGAGCAGCAGGCTGAACCCGATCAGCGAGGCGAGCATCACGCCCGCGGGGACGGCGGAGACGGCCCCCTCGGTGGGGAGCAGCCCGTACGCGACCCAGGGCTGGCGGCCCACCTCGCGGGCGATCCAGCCGAGGATCACCGTGATGAAGGGCAGCGGCAGGGCGAGCAGGAGCAGCCAGAGGGGGAACCGCCAGCGGATGATCAGGTCCCGCCAGAGCAGCGGCAGCAGCAGCCAGAGACAGCCGAGGCCGAACCCGATGAGGATCATGAAGCCCAGCCCGACGTTGGCGAGCACCGGCGGCGTGTAGTCGCCGGGGCCGAACCGGGCGGTCCACTCGGCGATCTGCGCGTCCCGGCCGGGGCCGCCGCCGAACTTGGCGGGCTGCACCTGCCCGACCGGCCCGAACTGGGCGAAGCCGAAGCCCTGGACCAGGCTGACGGCGAGTGCGGAGACCACCAGCCCGATCCGCAGCGAGGTGCGGAACAGCAGGTGGTCGGGGGTACGCCGGAGCAGGTGCCAGGCGCTCACCGCGGCCATCAGCATCCCGCCGGTGAGCAGTGCGGCGGAGACCACGTGCCCGAAGGCCATGCCGAGGGTGGGGTTGGTCAGCAGGGCGGAGAAGTCGGTGAGGTGGGCGATCCCGTCGCGTACCTCGTAGCCGACCGGGTTCTGCAGCCAGGCGTTGGCCACCATGATCCAGAAGGCCGAGGCGTACGCGGTCAGCGCGACCCCCCACAGCAGCGCGAGGTGCACCCCGCGGCGCAGCCGGTGCCAGCCGAAGATCCACATGCCGAGGAACGTGGACTCCAGGAAGAACGCCACCAGCGTCTCGATGGCGAGCGGGGCGCCGAAGACGTTGCCGACGTAGCGCGACAGGCCGCTCCAGTTCAGGCCGAACTGGAACTCCATCACGATCCCGGTGGCGATGCCGAGCACGTAGTTGATCACATAGAGCTGGCCCCAGAACCGGGTCAGCCGCTCCCACTTGGGGTTGCCGGTGAGGAACCAGGCGGTCTGCAACCCGACCAACAGGGTGACCAGCCCGAGGGTGACCACGACGAAGAGGAAGTGGATCGAGGTCGTGGTGGCGAACTGCAGGCGCGCGAGGAGCAGGGTGTCCATGACCGCTCTCCAGGGGTTGTCTCACTTGTCATAGCGATCCTACACGTAGCTTGTCTACCTATCGGATCGAGGTCGAGGACCGGACACCCGGGGAGCCGGGGTCAGCTCAGGAAGAGCGAGATCGGCAGCGCGAGCAGGGTGCTGGCGACGGCCAGCGCGGTCGCCCCGATCAGCCGCGGCGGCCGGTCGGCCACCAGCAGGCGCTGCACCCGTACGTCGAGGTCGCGATCGCCGACGCCGAGCGCGCCGTGCGGGGTGATCCGGTCGTCGCAGGCGGCGAAGCGGCGCAGCGCGCCGGCCAGCGGCGCCTCGGCGTGCAGCTCGCGAGCCTTGTCGTCGGCGCGCATCTCGACCAGCAGGGCGACCCGCTCGTACGCGTCGGTGACCCAGCCGAACCAGGGCAGCGCCCGGCGCAGCGCGGTGAACGGCAGCAGCACCAGGTCGTGCCGCTCCTGGGCGTGCGTCCGCTCATGGGTGAGCACCGCCGCCAGTTCGGCCCGGTCGAGCAGGCTGAGCGTGCCCGCGCTGACCACGACCCGGGGCCGCACCCCCGGCAGGCAGTACGCCGCCGCGCTCGGATGGTCGAGCACCAGCGCCCCGGGCACGGTGGGGTCCCGGCGGGCCACCAGGGTCAGCAGGTCCCGGTGCCGGCGCTGGGCGCGGGCCGTGCCGTGGACGCTGCGGATGGTCGTGGTGAGCAGCACCGCGCCGATGCCGAAACCGATCCCGACCCCGGCCAGGTGCGCCACGCCCAGCCCGGGCGGCAGGGTGCCGTGCGCCAGGTCGTCGGCGAGGGCGAGCAGCGCGCTGCCGGTGGGCCGGTCGTACGCGGCCAGGCCGAGCGCCATCGGCAGGCCCATCGCGGACAGGCCGAGCGCCAGCCCCACCGCCTGCCAGCAGACGATGGCCACCCGCGGGGCGCGCCAGGTCCAGGTGGCGGAGAGGAGTTGCGCGGTCAGCCAGCAGGCCAGGATGGTCGCGGCGAAGTGCACGGCGTACGCCATGGCTGCCGCCCTACCGGTCCGTCGCCTCGTCGGCGGCGCGCGCCCGGCCGGCGCGCGGGTCGTCGATCCGGTCGGTCAGCCCGGCCGCACCCCCGGCCTCGGCGCCCAGCGCCGCGCGCAGCACGTCGGCCTCGGTGCCGGTCACCGAGCGGGCGAAGCGGACCAGCGCCGCGTCCCGGCTGCCGCCGAGATCCAGCGCGTCGAGCATCAGCTGGGCGATGTGGGCCTCGCGGCTGGCCGCGGCCCGGTAGCGCCAGGCCCGCCCCTCGCGCTCGCGCTGCACCATGCCCTTGCCGGCGAGCCGGTCCAGCACGGTCATCACCGTGGTGTACGCCAGCTCCCGCCCGCGCAGGGCGTCGGCGACCTCGCGCACGGTCACTCCGTCCGACGTGCCGGGCACCGAGTCCCACAGCACGTCCATCACCGCACGCTCAAGATCCCCCAACCGAGTCACCGCCCAATCCTACCCCCCGTAGTAGATCCCGCTTCGCCCCGCTCTGGCGGAGCGGCCCACTACACGGAAAGAGTGGCCACCCGCCCCTGCGGAGACCACTCTTTCCACGAACCTGTGCGGATCTTCGGGCAGGGAAGGCACCCGTAGGCAGGAGAACCCGGACCCCCCCCCCGCAACGAGCAGATCAGACCCCCTTCGGATGCCAGACCGTCTTGGTCTCCAGCAGGACGGTCATCCGGGTCACCCCGGGATCCGCGTGCCAGTCGTGGTCCGCCGGGGCGGGGCGGAGCACCCGCTTGAGGTTCTCCGCGGCCTTGACCTCCAGCTCGGTGGCCAGCTCGGGGTCGGCGACCCCGGTGAGGTCGATGGCGTTGACGTCCATGTGGCTCGCCAGCGTCGGCACGGTCTCCGGCAGCCTGCCGGTGAGGATGTTGACCACCCCGCCCGGCAGGTCGGAGGTGGCCAGCACCTCGGCCAGGGTCACCGCGGCCAGCGGGGCGGCCGGGGAGGCGGCCACCACCACGGTGTTGCCGCTGACGATCGCCGGCGCGATCACGCTGACCAGGCCGAGCAGCGCCGGCGCCTCGGGGGCCACCACCGCCACCACGCCGGTCGGCTCCGGCGCCGACAGGTTGAAGTACGGCCCGGCGACCGGGTTGGCGCCGCCGTACACCTGGGTCAGCTTGTCGGCCCAGCCGGCGTACCAGACCCAGCGGTCGATCGCCGCGTCGACCTCGTCGGCCGGCACGCCGAGCGCGACGAACTGGTCGCGCCGGCCTTCCAGCATCTCGGCGACCCGGTAGAGGATCTGACCCCGGTTGTACGCGGTCGCCCCGGCCCAGCCCTTGACGGCGGCGCGGGCGGCGACCACGGCGTCCCGCGCGTCCTTACGGGAGGCCAGGGAGACGTTGGAGTCCTGCACGAGATACGACCGTCCCGACTCGCTGCGCGGGAACTTCCCGCCGATGAAGAGCTTGTACGTCTTGCGTACCGCGACCCGCTCAGACATTGAGGTACGCCTCCAGCCCGTGCCGGCCGCCCTCGCGGCCGTAGCCCGACTCCTTGTAACCGCCGAACGGCGAGGTCGGGTCGAACTTGTTGAACGTGTTGGCCCAGACCACCCCGGCGCGCAGCCGGTCGGCCATCCACAGGATCCGGGAGCCCTTGTCGGTCCAGATCCCGGCCGACAGCCCGTACGGGGTGTTGTTGGCCTTCTCCACCGCCTCCGCCGGGGTGCGGAAGGTCAGCACGGACAGCACCGGGCCGAAGATCTCCTCGCGGGCGATCCGGTGCGCCTGGGTGACCCCGGTGAAGATGGTCGGCGCGAACCAGAAGCCCCGCTCGGGCAGCTCACACGCGGGCGACCAGCGCTCGGCGCCCTCGGCGGCGCCGGCGGCCGACAGCTCGGTGATCCGGGCCAGCTGGGCGGCCGAGTTGATCGCGCCGATGTCGGTGTTCTTGTCCAGCGGGTCGCCGACCCGCAACTGGGTCATCCGGCGCTTCAGCGACTCCAGCACCTGCTCGGCGACCGACTCCTGGACCAGCAGCCGGGAGCCGGCGCAGCAGACGTGCCCCTGGTTGAAGAAGATGCCGTTGACGATGCCCTCGACGGCCTGGTCGATCGGGGCGTCGTCGAAGACGATGTTGGCGGCCTTGCCGCCCAGCTCCAGGGTGAGCTTCTTGCGGGTGCCGGCGACCGCCCGGGCGATGGCCCTGCCCACGTCGGTGGAGCCGGTGAAGGCGACCTTGTCCACGCCCGGGTGCTCGACCAGCGCCCGGCCGGTCTCGCCGGCGCCGGTGACGATGTTGACCACGCCGGCCGGCAGGTCGGCCTGCTGGCAGATCTCGGCGAAGAGCAGCGCGGTCAGCGGGGTGGTCTCGGCCGGCTTCAGCACCACCGTGTTGCCGGCGGCGAGGGCCGGGGCGATCTTCCAGGCCAGCATCAGCAGCGGGAAGTTCCACGGGATGACCTGCGCGGCCACGCCGAGGGGGCGGGGGTTCGCGCCGAACCCGGCATGCTCCAGCTTGTCGGCCCAGCCGGCGTAGTAGAAGAAGTGCGCGGCGACCAGCGGCAGGTCGACGTCCCGGGACTCCTTGATCGGCTTGCCGTTGTCCAGCGACTCCAGCACGGCCAGCTCGCGGGAGCGCTCCTGGATGATCCGGGCGATCCGGAACAGGTACTTGGCCCGGTCCCGGCCCGGCATCGGGCCCCAGACCTGCTCGTACGCCCGGCGGGCGGCGCGGACCGCGCGGTCCACGTCCGCGGAACCGCCCTCGGGGATCTCGGCGAGCACCTCCTCGGAGGCCGGGTTGATCGACTTGAGGCTGCCGCCGTCGGTCGGGTCGACGAACTCGCCGTCGATGAACAGCCCGTAGGAGGGCCGGAGGTCGACGATGGCGCGCGACTCGGGGGCGGGGGCGTATTCGAACATCGCGCTCAGTCCAGGGTGAAGTAGTCGGGACCGGCGTAGACACCGGTCGTCAGCTTGGTGCGCTGCATGAGCAGGTCGTTCAACAGGCTGGACGCGCCGAACCGGAACCAGTCCGGGTCCAGCCAGTCCGGGCCGACGGTCTCGTTGACCATGACCAGGTACTTGATCGCGTCCTTGGTGTTCTTGATGCCGCCGGCCGGCTTCACGCCAACCTGCCGGCCGGTGGCGGCGCGGAAGTCGCGCACCGCCTCCAGCATCACCAGGGTCACCGGCAGCGTCGCCGCGACCGGCACCTTGCCGGTGGAGGTCTTGATGAAGTCGCCGCCGGCCAGCATGGCCAGCCAGGAGGCGCGCCGCACGTTGTCGTACGTGGCCAGCTCGCCGGTCTCCAGGATCACCTTGAGGTGCGCGTCCCCGCAGGCCTCCTTGGTGGTCACGATCTCGTCGTAGACCTCCTTGTACCGGCCGGACAGGAAGGCGCCCCGGTTGATCACCATGTCGATCTCGTCGGCCCCGGCCTCGACGGCCGCCCGGGTGTCGGCGAGCTTGATCTCCAGCGGCGCCTGGCCGGACGGGAAGGCGGTCGCCACGCTGGCCAGGTGCACGCCGGACCCGGCCAGCACCTCGGCCACGTACGGGACCATCGCCGGGTAGACGCAGACCGCGCCGACGTGCGGGCAGGACGGGTCCGCCGGGTCGGGGCGCAGCGCCTTGGCGGCCAGCGCCCGTACCTTGCCGGGGGTGTCGGCCCCTTCCAGGGTGGTCAGGTCGACCATCCGGATCGCCAGGTCGATGGCCTCGGCCTTGGCGCTGGTCTTGATGGAGCGGGTACCGAGCTGTGCCGCCCGCTGCTCCGCGCCGACCTGGTCCACGCCGGGTAGGCCGTGGAGGAAGGTCCGCAGAGCGGTCTCGGATCGTCCCAGCTCGGAGAGATCCGACCGGGCCGACGTCGCTGTCGCCGTCATGCCCCGAATAGTACGCACCCGCGAGTCCTGTGATCTTGGTCACCGATCGCCGGACGTGAGCGTCACACGTGAGCGGCGTCGCTGGTCACCCCGGCACCCCCCGGCGCGCCGGTCCGGCCCGGTAGGTTGAGCGATCGTGGACGTACACGTCATTGACCACCCGCTCGCCCAGGCGCGGCTGACCGCCATGCGGGACGCCCGGACCGACTCGCCGTCGTTCCGGGCGGCGCTGCGCGAACTCACCACCATGCTGGTGTACGAGGCCGCGCGCTCCTTCCCCGTCGAGAAGTACTCGATCGAGACTCCGGTCACCGCCACCGAGGGCACCCGGCTGGCGAACCCGCCGCTGCTGGTGCCGGTGCTGCGGGCCGGTCTGGGCATGGCCGACGCCGCCCTCGGCCTGCTGCCCGAGTCGTCGATGGGCTTCGTCGGCCTGGCCCGGGACGAGGAGACGTTCGAGCCGCGGGCGTACATGGAGTCGCTGCCCCGCGACCTGAGCGGCCTGCCGGTGCTGGTGCTCGACCCGATGCTGGCCACCGGCGGCTCGCTGGAGCACTGCTGCCGGCTGCTCGCCGATCGGGGCTGCACCGAGATCACCGTGCTCTGCGTGCTGGCCGCCCCGGTCGGCATCGAGCGCCTGGAGCGTTCCGGCCTGCCGCTGCGCCTGGTGACGGCGAGCATCGACGAGGGCCTGAACGACAAGATGTTCATCGTCCCCGGCCTCGGCGACGCCGGCGACCGCCAGTTCGGCGGGATGCCCCGCTTCTGACCGCCGGCTGACCGGGGCGGCGCGTTGTGGCCCGGAGCGGGCGCGCACGCGCTACCGTTCCGGGCCATGACTGGTGTCACGCTCGCCGAAGAGCTGCTCCTGCTGGCCTATGACGACGAGACCGGCAAGGCCACCATGCCCCGGATCAGCCTGGACCTCGGCATGGCCGCGGCCGTCCTGGTGGAACTGGCCCTGGCGAACCGGGTCGCGTACGCCGACGGCAACCTGGCGGTGACCGACCCGACGCCGACCGGTGAGCCGGTGATCGACCAGGTGCTGGCGAAGATCGCGGCGGACACCCCGCACACCCCGTCGTCCTGGGTGCAGCGGCTGCGCCACGGCCTGCGCGACCGGATCCTCGGCGACCTCTGCGAGCGGGGCGTGGTCCGGGACGTCGACGAGACCGAACTCGGCTTCATCCACGTGCACCGCTACCCGGCCACCAACGGCTTCGTGGAGGCCGACATCCGGCGCCGGCTGGCCACCGCGCTGACCGGCGGCCAGCTCCCCGACGAGCGGACCGCCGCGCTGGCCACCCTGGTCGCCGTGGTGCGGATGGAGCCGGCGCTCGGCCTGACCGGCGAGGCCGTGGCGGACGCCCGGCGCCGGCTGGCGGAGATCGCCACGAACGCCGGCTTCTCCGGCACGGTCAGCCTGGCCGACTCGGTGGTGCGGCCCTCGATCAGCCTGGTGGTCTCCGCGCTGGCCCAGGCCGTCAACGCCGCCCTCGGCAAGCCCAAGGCGTAAGGCGGGGTGCGTGAGGCGGGGCCCCGCTCAACGCATTTTGTATAGGCGGGGCCCCCGCTTAACACATCCGAGTTGAGCGGGGCCCCCGCCTGACCGGCGGGCGCGGTCAGCGCAGGCCGAGGGCCGTGGCGATCTCGGTGCGCAGCGCGGTGACGGCGGTACGGGCGCGGCCCCGGGCCGCGGCGACGTCCCCGTCCGCGACCGGCTCCACCACCTCCAGGTACGCCTTGAGCTTCGGTTCGGTGCCGGACGGCCGGATCACCACCCGGGCCGCCGGCGTACGCAGGATCACCACGTCGGCGTCCGGCAGCAGGTCCCGGGTCTCGGTGACCGGCTCGCCGAGCAGCGTGACCGGGGTGGCCGCCCGGACCCGGGTCATCATCTCGGCGATCATCCGCAGGTCGTCAACGCGTACCGAGAGCTGGTCGGTGAGGTGCACGCCGAACTCGGCGGCCAGCTCGTCCAGCCGGTCGGTCAGCGTGCGCCCGTGCGACTTCAGCTCGGCGGCCAGCTCGGCGACGGTCAGCGCGGCGGTGATGCCGTCCTTGTCCCGGACGTGCTCCGGGGCCACGCAGTACCCGAGCGCCTCCTCGTAGCCGAAGACCAGCGGCTGCGCGCCGCCACCGGCCCGGACGATCCACTTGAATCCGGTCAGCGTCTCGTCGTACGGCAGGTTCCGGGCCTCGCACATGGCCCGGAGCAGGGACGACGAGACGATGGTGGTGGCGTACAGGCCGCGCACCCCGCGCCGCATCAGGTGGTCGGCGAGCAGCGCGCCCACCTCGTCGCCGCGCAGCATCCGCCAGCCGGGGCCGGCGCTCCCCGGCCCGGCCAGCTCGCCCGCCACGGGGGCCGGCGCGCCGGCGTCGCGTACCGCCACCGCGCAGCGGTCCGCGTCCGGGTCGTTGGCGATCGCCAGGTCCGCGCCGGTCCGCTCGGCGAGCGCCACCAGCCGGTCCACCGCCCCCGGCTCTTCCGGGTTGGGGAAGGACACGGTGGGGAAGGCCGGATCCGGTTCGGCCTGGTCGGGCACCACGCCGGGCACCGGGAAACCGGCGTGGGCGAAGGCGGCGGAGAGCACGCTCGCGCCCACCCCGTGCAGCGGGGTGTACGCCACCGAGAGGTCCCGCGGCCCGTCCGGCGCGACCACCGCGGCGGCCCGTTCCACGTAAGAGACCACCAGGTCGTCGCCGAGCACCTGCCCGGGCGGGCCGAGCGGCACCCGGGCCAGCGGACCGACCGCCCGGATGGCGGCGGAGATGCCGGCGTCGGCCGGCGGCACGATCTGCGCACCCGCGCCCAGCTCACCGCCCAGCCGGTCGCCGAGGTAGACCTTGTAGCCGTTGTCCTGCGGCGGGTTGTGGCTGGCGGTCACCATCACCCCGGCCGCCGCGTCCAGCCGCCGGACCGCGTACGCGAGCACGGGGGTGGGCAGCGGGCGGGGCAGCAGCAGCGCCGGCCGGCCTGCGCCGGTGGCGACCTGGGCGGTCCGCTCGGCGAACTCGCGGGAACCGTGCCGGGCGTCGTACCCGATCACCAGCGGGCCGGTCGCGCCCTCGGCGGCGAGCCAGGCGACCAGGCCGGCGGCGGCCTGGGTGACCACCGCGAGGTTCATCCCGTTCGGCCCGGCGCGCAGCGGACCGCGCAGCCCGGCGGTGCCGAACGTCAGCGGCCCAGCGAACCGGTCGGCCAGCTCAGGCCCGCTCGCCGGGAGCCGGTCGAGCACCGCCCGCAGCTCGTCCCGGCTGGCCGGGTCGGGGTCGTCGTCGAGCCAACGCCGGGCTTGCTCGCGAAGGTCGTCGATGTCAGTAGGGTCCGCCGTCATGCCTTTTGATAGCACGACGACGGATCACCACCGCACCTCGCCCTCGCTCAGTTGGCCGCGGTGAGCTGGAACGACTTCGCCATGGCGTCGAAGATCGGCTTGCTCGCGGCGAACTTGGCGTCGTTGGCGGAGAGGTAGAAGGAGTACGCCTTGCCCTCGCTCACCGTCCCGCGCCACACACCGTGCCGCATGGTCTCGCCCTCGCCGCAGGTGTACTCCAGCTCGGCCGCCGGCCGGCCGGCCAGGTCCTTCTCGGTGATCGAGAGTTCCTTGTACGGCTTGGCGCAGGACTTGTTCTTCGTCAGGTTGCGGGACGCGCCCTCCGCCCAGCCGACCGGGGTGCCGCCCCACTTCTCGGCGATGATGCGCACCTTGCGCTTGCTGTCCGCCGGGTCGACGAAGTCGACGTAGAGCCCCCCGGTCTGCTTCTGCCAGCCCTTCGGCACCTTCACGGTGACGCCCTTGGCCGAGATCTCCTGCAGCTCGACGCCCGGGTTGGCCCCCGGGTCCTCCTCGATCGGGATCGCCTGTGGGCTGGCGGGCGGCTTGTCGTCACCACCGCCGGAAAGCGCGATCACGGCGATCAGCAGCACCGCCAGGCCGCCGGCCGCGGCGAGCTGCACCTTGCGCGGCCAGCCCATGACCGTGCCGACCAGCTTGCCGCCGGCGGCCTTGAGCTTGTCCGCCGCGCCCGCCCCACCACCATCGGGGGCGGGCGCCGGAGCCGTCCACGACTGGCCGGTGCCCGGCACCGACCACTGGTTGCCGCCGTAGCCGGCGGCCATCGGCTGGGTGGCGTCGGGATACCCCCCGCCGACGCGCTGGGTGGCGTCCAGGTACCCCACGACGCGTTGGGTGGCATCCGGGTGGCCGGCCCCGATCCGCTGGGTCGCGTCCGGGTGGCCGGTGCTGATCCGCTGGGTCGCGTCGGCGTGGCCGGCGCCGATGCGCTGGGTGGCGTCCGCGGTGCCGCCCCAGCCGCCGGCCGGCGGCGGCATCGCGCCGGTGGGGGTGTGCAGCGGGCCGGCCAGCGCGTCGGCGCTGGTGTCCGCCAGGCCGGCGCCGGCGGCGGGGGTGGGGCGTTCGCCGCTGCGCAGCGAGGCCAGCCGGTCGGTCAGCGACTCGCCGGGGCCGATCATCGCCCGGCCGCCGATCTGGCCGGTCGGCTTCGGCTCGGGTCGGGCCGCGGGCGGCGGCGTGGTCGCTCGCGGCGCCGGCACCACCGAGTACGGGTCGGTGACCGAGTTGACCGCCACCGCGTTGCTGGCCAGTGCCCCGGCGAGCAGTTCCCGCAGCATCGCCCGGGCGGTGTGCACGTCCAGCCGGCGGGCCGGGTCCTTCTCCAGCAGCCCCATCAGCACCCGGGTGAGCGGGCCGCTGCGCTGCGGCGTGGCGGGCGGGTCCTCCACCACGGCGTGCATGGTCTCGATCGGGTCGCCCTTGTCGAACGGCGGCCGCCCCTCGACCGCGGTGAACAGTGTCACGCCCAGCGAGAACAGGTCGCTCGGCGGCCCGAAGTCCTGGCCCATCGCCCGCTCGGGGGAGATGAAGTGCGGCGACCCGAGGACCATGCCGGGGGTGGTGAGCTGCACGTCGGTCGGCATCCGGGCCACCCCGAAGTCGGTCAGCACGCAGCGACCGTCGGAGCAGATCAGCACGTTGGCGGGCTTGACGTCGCGGTGCAGCACACCGATCGAGTGCGCCACCTCCAGCGCGCCGAGCAGCGCGACGCCGATCTTGGCGACCGTGCGGGGGGCCACCGGCCCGTCCTCGATCACCATGTCGGCGAGGCTGCGCGCGTCCAGCAGCTCCATCACGATCCACGGCCGGCCACCCTCGGTGACCACGTCGTACACCTGGACCACGGCCGGGTGCTGGATGGCTGCGGCGGCCCGGGCCTCGCGCAGGGTGCGTTCGTACATCGCGTCGCGGTCGCTCGGGGCCAGCCCCGGCGGGAGGACGACCTCCTTGACCGCCACGTCGCGCCGCAGCAGCGTGTCGTTGGCACGCCAGACCGTGCCCATGCCGCCGTTGCCCACCGCGGAGCGCAGTTCGTAGCGCCCACCGATGGTGGTGCCGGGTGCCGCGCGTCCGTTGGGGGGACTGACCGGTCCGCCGCTCCACGTCGGGATCTGAGTCACTGAAAAGCCACCGGGGGATATCGAGGGGGGCTGGGACACAACCCCCCTATCTTGCTGGTTCCGACGCCCGATGCGAAACCCGACGCGGCCGACGTTTACCTACTCGACCGTACGCGCAAGCTACTCACCAGGCTTCCGATCGCTGCGTGTGCGGTATCCCTCACCCGTCGATGCCTGGTCGCGTCCTACCATCCGAGGATGAGCGAACCGCGGTCGAGCGAGTCCGGTTTCCCCATCAAGGCCGTCTACACGGCGGCCGACCTGCCGGGGGAGCTGGAGTCCCGCCTGGGCGCGCCCGGGGAGTTTCCCTACACGCGTGGGGTCTACCCGACCATGTACACCTCCCGGCCGTGGACCATGCGGCAGTACGCGGGGTTCGGCACCGCCACCGAGTCCAACGCGCGTTACCACCAGTTGTTGCGGGCCGGGACGATGGGACTGTCGGTCGCCTTCGACCTGCCCACCCAGATGGGGTACGACTCCGACGACCCGATCGCGCACGGCGAGGTCGGCAAGGTCGGCGTCGCCATCGACTCCATCGAGGACATGCGGCTGCTCTTCGACGGCATCCCGCTGGACAAGGTCTCCACCTCGATGACCATCAACGCGCCGGGCTCCGTGCTGCTGCTGCTCTACCAGCTCGTCGCCGAGGAGAACGGGGTGCCGGGCACGGCGCTCAACGGCACCATCCAGAACGACATCCTGAAGGAGTACATCGCCCGGGGGACGTACATCTTCCCGCCGAAGCCGTCGCTGCGGCTGGTGGCCGACACCTTCGCGTACTGCCGTGCCGAGGTGCCGAAGTGGAACACCATCTCCATCTCCGGCTACCACATGGCCGAGGCCGGCGCCTCGCCCGCGCAGGAGATCGCGTTCACCCTGGCCAACGGCGTCGAGTACGTCCGGGCGGCGCTGGCCGCCGGGCTGGCGGTGGACGACTTCGCGCCCCGGCTGTCGTTCTTCTTCGTCGCCCGGACCACCCTGCTGGAGGAGGTCGCGAAGTTCCGCGCCGCCCGGCGGATCTGGGCCCGGCTGATGCGGGACGACTTCGGCGCGAAGGACCCCAAGTCGATGATGCTGCGGTTCCACACCCAGACCGCGGGCGTGCAGCTCACCGCCCAGCAGCCCGAGGTGAACCTGGTCCGGGTGGCGATCCAGGGCCTCGGCGCGGTGCTCGGCGGTACCCAGTCGCTGCACACCAACAGCTTCGACGAGGCGATCGCCCTGCCTACGGAGAAGGCCGCCCGGCTGGCGCTGCGGACCCAGCAGGTGCTGGCGTACGAGACGGACCTGACCGGGACGGTGGACCCGTTCGCCGGCTCGTACGTGGTGGAGGCGATGACCGCCGAGTTGGAGGCGGCGGCGAACGAGCTGATGGACCGGGTCTTCGACCACGGCTCCGCGGTGGACGCCATCGAGGCCGGCTTCCAGAAGCGGGAGATCGAGCAGTCCGCGTACCGGATCGCGCAGGAGATCGACTCGGCCGAGCGGGTGGTGGTCGGGCTCAACCGGTTCACCATCGACGAGGAGGAGCCGTACGAGCCGCTGCGGGTGGACCCGACGATCGAGGCGGCCCAGGCCGAGCGGCTGGCGAAGCTGCGCGCCGACCGGGACAGCGGGGCGGTCGAGCGGGCCCTGGCGGAGCTGCGCGCCGCGGCCGAGGGCGACGCCAACGTGCTGCACCCGATGAAGGCGGCACTGCGAGCCCGGGCCACGGTCGGTGAGGTCTGCGGCACGCTTCGCGACACCTGGGGCACCTACCGCCCGTCCGACCGCTTCTGACCTCTTCCGTCGTGCCGAGTCCGCGCCGGGGCGATCCGGCGCAGGCGTGTGGTCGGGAGAATTCGGGTAACCCGAACGGGTGAAGGGAACGGACAGCGTGTCCGGTCGCGTGCGGTTCGCCCATGTCACCCTCAGGAGTCACCCTGTGGCTCAGCGTTGTCGGTGAATTGTCTGAGCGGCGATTAATTGAACCGACTAATGCGACAATCCGGAATAACGGCCATGGTGCCGACGCGGATTTCGTAGCCGCTGAGCCGGTTACGCGTTGTAGGAGGTGGGGGGCAGATGACGGCGTTCGACCGCGATCTACCTGCTGTCCCGCAGATATTCGACCGCCCCCACCAGGGCATCAGTGACGCTGTGCGGTCCGACCGCTACCGTAGTGAGGTTGCGCAGCGTCACCGTCGGAGGTCTAGGCTGTCTGCTGTCCTCCCCGAAGATCCTTCCATTTCTAGTGATCGAGAATTCGACGTGACGAGTGCGTTGACGCTGCCCGCGGGCGGCCAGCTGGCGTCGTCCTGGCCGGAGGCGCCGTCCGGGTCCCAGCCCCTGCCCTTCGAGCTCGACCATCTGCTAGCGCTCCGGGTACCGGGGCTCATCGCCACCCGGCGTCACATCCACTCGCACCCGGAACTCTCCGGCCACGAGTTCGAGACCGCCGCGCTGATCGCGCGGGAACTCTCCCTGGCCGGGCTGACCCCCCGGATGCTGCCCAAGGGCAACGGGGTCATCTGCGACATCGACGGCCGCCCCGACGGGCCGGTGATCGCGCTGCGCGCCGACATCGACGCGCTGCCGCTGACCGACGTCAAGGACGTGCCGTACCGCTCCACGGTGGACGGGGTCTGCCACGCCTGCGGGCACGACGTGCACACCGCGGTGCTGCTCGGCGTCGGCATGCTGCTCGCCCAGCTCGCCGACACGGGCCGGCTCGACGGCCGGGTCCGGCTCATCTTCCAGCCGGCCGAGGAGATCCTGCCCTGCGGCTCGCTGGAGGTCATCGAGGCCGGCGGCCTGGACGACGTGGCGCAGATCTTCGCCCTGCACTGCGACCCCAACCAGCCGGTCGGCCGGGTCGGCCTGCGGGTCGGCCCGATCACCGCCGCCGCCGACAACGTGACCGTACGGCTGACCGGCCCGGGCGGGCACACCGCCCGCCCCCACCTGACCGTCGACCTGGTCGACGCGCTGGGCCGGCTGATCACCGAGGTGCCCGCGCTGGTGAGCCGGCGGGTGCCGGCCAACAGCGGGCTGCTGCTGGTCTTCGGCCACGCGTCGGCCGGCACCCGCTACAACGTCATCCCCTCCGAGGCGTGCGCCTCGGGCACCCTGCGGGTGATGGACCGCGACACCTGGGAGCAGGCGCCGAAGATCGTCGCCCAGGTGGTCCGGGACGTGATCGCGCCGACCGGCGCCACGGTGGACCTGGAATACCTCCGTGGTCGCCCGCCGGTCTGCAACGACGCCCGGGCCATCCAGGTGCTCACCGCGGCGACCACCGCCGCGCTCGGGCCGGAGGGGGTCGCCGAGACCCCGCAGAGCATGGGCGGCGAGGACTTCTCCTGGTACCTGGAGCACGTCCCCGGCGCCCTCGCCCGGCTCGGCGTGGGCCGCTCCGGCCCCAACGTCGACCTGCACCGCGCCTCGTTCGACGTGGACGAGCGGGCGATCGCGGTCGGCGTACGCGTCATGGTGCAGACCGCGCTGCGGGCACTGGCTGCGGCGCGCTGACCGGCGGCTGCGGTCCGGCCGGTGGCGCGGCCCGCCGCCGGCGGCGGCGCAGCGCCGCGAAGAGCAACCCCAGCGGTACGCCGAGCACGATCAGCCAGGGCAGCAGCGCGCCCAGGACGGTGAGCAGCACCCCAAGCGAGGCGAGCAGGGCGTGCCAGCCGTTGCGCAGCCCGGACAGGAAGCCGGCCTCGCTCTTCGCGGCCGGTGGGGCGTCGGCCTGCACGAAGGCCACCGTGACGGTGGACAGCGCGGTCAGGTCGGCCAGCCGCCGCTTCTTCGCCTCCAGCGAGGCCAGGTCGGCCTCCCGCCGGGCCAGCTCGCCCTCCAGCGTCACCAGGTCGCTGATGGTGGTGGCCCGGGCGAGCAGTTTCCGGGCGCTCTCCACCCGGGCCCGCTGGCTGGCGATCCGGGCGTCCAGGTCGACGGTCTCCTCGGTGACGTCCTCCGTGCGTACCTCCCGGGAGTCCTGCCGGCCCAGCGCGGCCAGCTGGTCGACGACCCGGGTGAACTTCTCCGCCGGCACCCGCAGCTGCAGTTCCGCCCGGGTGTCGCTGTCCCGGCTCTGCCGCTGGTCGCCGCCGACGAACCCGCCGGCCGCCGTGGCGATGCTCACCGCCTGCCCGGCGGCGAAGTCCACGTCGTCCACCCGGACCTGCATCGTTCCGGTGTAGATGATGGCCCGCTGGTCCACCCGCAGGTCCGGCGCGGCGCCCCCCTTCGCCTGCTCGGCCGGGCCACCGGCCTCCGGCGCCGCTCCGGCCCGGGCGTCCCCGACGAGGGGCGCCTTCGCCGGGGCCGCTGCCCCGTCGGCGGCGCTGCTGTTCCCACTGTCGCTCGCGCCGGCGCCGCAGCCGCCGAGCAGCAGGGCGACCAGTCCCGCCGCCAGCCCGGCCGTGGCCGCCCGGCGTCGTCCGCTGCCTCTGTGCATCTTCACCCCTTCGCCGTGGCCCCGGTCGGGGCGATAGGTCGGACGCGGCGCGGCACCGCCACGGTTCCGGCAGACTGCGCAGAGGACGTCACGATTCGGTAATCGAGGAGGCGCGGTGCACCTCACCAAGTACGCCCATTCCTGTGTGCGGATCGAGCACGACGGGGGAGTGCTCGTCATCGACCCCGGCACGTTCAGCGACCCGGTGGCGCTGGACGGGGCCGACGCGGTGCTGATCACGCACGAGCATCCGGACCACGTCGACGTGGCGGCGGTCAGCCGGCAGCTCGACCGCCGGCCGTTCGTCATCCACGGGCCCCCGTCGCTCGCCGGCGTGCTGGGCGACGCGGCGTCGGCGCTGACCCCGGTCGAGGCGGGCGCGTCGTTCACCGCGGCGGGCGTGCCGATCCGGGCGTACGGCGGCCGGCACGCCGTGATCCACCCCGACATCCCGGTGGTGGAGAACCTCGGCTATCTGGTGAACGACGTCGTGTACCACCCGGGCGACGCCCTGGAGGTGCCGCGGGAGGTCGAGGTGGACAGCCTCTTCGCGCCCATCCACGCGCCCTGGTCGAAGTTCTCCGAGGTGGTCGACTTCATCCGGGCGGTCGCCCCGCGCAAGGTGTACGCGCTGCACGACGGGCTGCTCAACGACCGGGGCTACGCGGTGCTCGACCGGCAGTACGCCGCACTGTCCAGGAGCGACTACCAGCGGCTCGCCCCGGGCACCACGCTGGACGTCTGAGGCCATGCCCGGCCCCTCCCGTGACCTGGTCGAGCGGCTCTACGCCGAGCCGCCCGACCGGTTCGTGGCCGCCCGGGACGCGGCCGTCGCCGAGGCGCGCCGGGCCGGCGACCGTACCGCCGCCCGGGAGATCGCCCGGCTGCGCCGGCCGACCGTGGCGGCGTGGCTGGTCAACCTGCTGGCCCTGCGCCGGCCGGAGCTGGTGGCCGACCTGGTGCGGCTCGCCGAGTCGCTGCGTTCGGCGCAGCGTGAGCTGCGCGGCCCCCGGCTGCGGGAACTCTCCGCCCAGCGGCGGGCGGTGGTCGGCGCGCTGGTGGCCGAGGTGCGCGCCCTGGCCGCCGGGGTGGCCGGGGGGCCGCCGGCCGGGAAGCTGCCGCTGGGCGAGGTGGAGGCCACCCTGAACGCGGCGCTCTCCGACGCCGACGTCGCCGAGCAGGTCCGCTCGGGACGGCTGCTGCGGGCGGCCCACTACGCCGGGTTCGGCGAGGTGCCGCGCCCGCAGCTGCGCCTGGTCACCACCGCCGAGGAGGAACCGCCACCCCCACCGGCGCAGCCCCGGGCCGAGTTGGCGGAGACCCGGGCCGAGTCGGCGGAGACCCGGGCGGCGGAACGGGCCGAGCGCGCGGCCGCCGCGGAACGGGCGCGACGGCGCCGGGCCCTCGACCGGGAGCTGGACCGGGCGCGCGGCGACCTGGCGCGGGCCGAGGCGGAGCTGACCGGCGCGGCGACGGCCGAGGAGGACGGCGCGGAGCTCCTCGCCGACCTGGAGGCGGAGCTGGCCGAACTGGAGCGGCGCCGGGCCGCCGCCGAACAGGACCTGAGCCGGGCCAAGCTGGCCCGGCGGGCCGCCGAGCGGGGCGTGACGGCGGCCCGCCGCCGGGCCGGTGAGGTCGAGGCGGCCCTGGAGGAGCTGGCGGCCGAAGAGGGGACTGCCAGCGACCGTGCCGACCGGGCACACTGATCGCGATGGATGACGACGGTGGGCGGGCCGGATGACCCCGGAGCAGATCGCTGCCGCCAGCAAGCCGGCGGTGCTGGAGCTGGGCGACCTGTTCAGCCGCTGCCCGGCCACCCTGCGGCGGGCGCGGTTGCTGGGCATC
The DNA here is from genome assembly GCF_040654475.1 of Micromonospora sp. NPDC050686. Lineage (NCBI taxonomy): Bacteria > Bacillati > Actinomycetota > Actinomycetes > Micromonosporales > Micromonosporaceae > Micromonospora > Micromonospora sp. NPDC050686. The sequence continues at coordinate 30,001 of NZ_JBFAID010000016.1, read as the reverse complement.
TCCGGGTGGGCCTTCTACATCACCAGCCGGGCCGGCGCGCTCGGTGAGGTGCGCGCCGAGACGGTGGCCGCCGCGCTGGGCTTCATCGCCCCCGACGCGGTCGCCGACGGCTGGGACGCCGCGGCGCGTACGGTCCGGCCGGTCGAGGTGGCCGCGGCGAACCTCGCCGAGTGCTGCCGCTGGGGCGACCAGCAGCTCGCCCCGCTGCCCGGGGCGGCCCGCCTGGCCGAGCTGCTGCACCGGATCACCGGTGCCGCCGACGCGACCGGGATGCCGCTGTTCGCCGCGTGGCGGGCCATGCCGGTGCCGCACGGCGGGGCGGGTGCCCTCGCGGGCGTCGGGCTGCTGCTGCTCCGCGAGCACTTCGCGGGGGCGTACCTGCTGGCGGTGCGGGCGGCGGGGCTGACCCCGGTGGAGGCGGTGCTGGCCGGGCCGGAGGGGGAGGCCGGCGCGGCGGCCTGCGGCTGGCCGCCGCCGTACCCGCCGATCGGGCCGCTGGTCCGGCGCCGGCTCTGGGCGGAGGCGGTGACCGACCGGTTGGCCGCCACCGCGTTCCGCGCCCTCGGCCCCGGCGAGGGCGCCGAGCTGCTGGAGCTGTTGACCAGCGCGCGGGCGCACCTGCGCCGCTCCGGCACGGCGGCCTGACCGGCGGGGCGGCCCGGCCGGACCGCCCGGCGCCTCGGTCGGCGCGGCTGCGGCGTCGCACCGGCCGCCGAGGGCCAGGATCGCCGCGCCGAGGCCACCGGCCCGGCGGGGCGGTGTGTGCTGGGCGACGCCGGTCGGGGCCGGTGGGCGGCCGGTCCGGGCGGGGGCGCAGACTGGCCGGGTGGGATGCGCGCTACGCGGACGCCGTGCCGGTGGGGCGGGACCGCAGCTCGGTGACGTAGTCGTCCGGCGCGCCCGCCTTCTGCGCCGCGTTCGCGATCTCCGAGAGGTACCACGCGATGGGCAGGCCGCCCTCGTAGCCGTCGAAGACGTAGACCCAGGCCGTCACGTCCCCGTCCAGCGTCGAGACCCGGACGGTGAGCTTGCGGTACGTCCCGGCGGTCACCCCCTCGATCTCGTCGAGCTGGGCGGCGTCGTACGGGTGGATGTCGTACAGCGCCACGAAGACCCGGTCGCCGGGGGACTCGACCACCGTGCTGACCGCGCCCTCCCAGCCGATCGCGTCCTCGCCCGCGAAGGTCAACCGCCAGCCCTCCAGCCAGCCGGTGCCCACCATCGGCGAGTGCGGACAGTAGGCGCGCATCCGGGCGGGATCGAGGTTTGAGCCGTAGGCGGCGTAATGACGCACGGCGATGACGATAGCCCGGCGGGCGGGTGGGGGAGAATACGACGGTGCGTGTCGGACGTGTCCGGGAGAAGAAAGTCACTGTGAACACTGACGAGGGGCGAGCGTTGTGAGCCAGATCGTGATCATCGGCGGAGGGCCGGCCGGGTACGAGGCGGCGCTGGTCGCCGCCCAGCTGGACGCCGATGTCACCGTCGTCGAGGCGGAGGGGGCCGGCGGGGCCTGCGTGCTCTCCGACTGCGTCCCGTCCAAGACCTTCATCGCCAGCTCCGAGGTGGTCACCGGCTATCGGGACACCGAGGAGTTCGGGGTCCACTCGGACGGGCTGGAGGCGGTGACCGTCGACGCCCGGACGGTGCACGAGCGGGTGAAGCGGCTGGCCCTCGCCCAGTCGGCCGACATCCACGCCAAGCTGATCAAGGCGGGCGTGACCTTCGTGGCCGGCGGCGCCCGACTCGGCGAGGACAAGCTCGGCCACACCCACCAGGTGATCGTCGCCCCGGCCGACGGCGCCGACGAATACCCGATCGACGCCGCCACCGTGCTGATCGCCACCGGCGCCACGCCGCGGCAGCTGCCCACCGCCGTGCCGGACGGGGAGCGCATCCTGACCTGGCGCCAGGTGTACGACCTGCCGGAGCTGCCCGAGCACCTGATCGTGGTCGGCTCCGGCGTGACCGGTGCCGAGTTCGCCAGCGCGTACCTGGCGATGGGGGTGCAGGTCACCCTGGTCTCCAGCCGGGACCGGGTCATGCCGCACGAGGACGCCGACGCGGCGATGGCGATCGAGCGGGTCTTCCGCAACCGGGGCATGAGCATCCTGAACAATTCCCGCGCCGACGCGGTCCGCCGGACCGCCGACGGCGTCGAGGTCGCGCTCTCCGACGGCCGCGTCGCGTACGGCTCGCACGCGCTGATCGCGGTCGGCTCGATCCCGAACACCGCCGATCTCGGCCTCGCCGAGTACGGCGTCGAGCTGGCCCGGGGCGGTTACGTCGCGGTGGACCGGGTGTCCCGGACCAACGTGCCGGGCGTCTACGCCGCCGGTGACTGCACCGGGGTGCTGCCGCTGGCCAGCGTGGCCGCGATGCAGGGCCGGATCGCGATGTGGCACGCGCTGGGCGAGGCGGTCCGTCCGCTGCGGCTGCGTACCGTGGCGGCGAACGTCTTCACCGATCCGGAGCTGGCCACCGTCGGCGTCTCGCAGGACGAGGTGGACGCCGGCAAGATCCCCGCCCGCCAGGTGATGCTGCCGCTGTCCGGCAACGCCCGGGCGAAGATGGCCGACCTGGCCGACGGCTTCGTCAAGCTCTTCTGCCGCCCGGCCAGTGGCCAGGTCATCGGCGGTGTGGTGGTGGCGCCCAAGGCCAGCGAGCTGATCCTGCCGATCACCATGGCGGTGGAGAACAACCTCACCGTCAACGAGCTGGCCCAGACGATCACCATCTACCCGAGCCTCTCCGGCTCCATCACCGAGGCGGCCCGCCAGCTCATGCTGCACGAGCTGGAGTGAGCCGAGGCGACACCGATCGGGCCAGCCGGACCGCGACGACGGTGAGCAGGCCGACCTCGGCGAGGATCAGCAGGCGTTCGACCAGGCCGAGCAGCACCCGGTCACCCGGGTAGGCGGACCAGATCATCGCGCCGGCGAGCACCAGGCTGGTCAGGGTGAGGGCGCGCAGCCAGCCGGCCGCGCGCCCGCCCAGACCGCCGGCGAGCAGCCAGCCAGCCAGCGGCAGGGCGAGGAACGCCACCGCCGAGGCGTACCGGTGGACGTAGGCGGCGGTGTCCATCGGCAGGCCGGGCGGGTTGGTCGGCACGACGGCCGAGGTGAGCAGCCCGGCGGCCCACGCCCCGAGCAGGGGCTGGGCCGCCCGGTGGGCACCTGAGCGGCCCAGCGCCGGCAGCAGCACGGCGCTGGCCGCGGCGAGCAGCACCATCGCCACGTCCAGGACACCGCCCCGGTCGGAGACGGCGAAGTCGCTGACGGTCAGCGACCAGGGACTCAGGTCGTCGTCAACCTCTAGGTGAGCGAGCACGGCGAGCACCGCCGCCAGGGCGATCCCGCCGAGGGCCAGCAGGCCCGTCGTCCGGTTTCCAGGCATGCCTCAGCCTGTCGCCGGGAGCACCCGAAGCGGATCCGGGACCGCCACCGACATCGATCCGGGGGAGGTCCCCTACGCCGACCCCGGGGACGTGCACCGTCACCGACCCGGCCACCGCCTGTCACGGCGACAGAGGCGAGGTGACCGAATGAGCGCGATACCTCTCAGGAATATCTATGCCTCAGAGATATCACGCGCATTCGCGCCACCGCCCCGCAGCGCGTCGGCTGTCAGTCGTCGGTGGCCCCGGCGCGGGCGGCGCGGGCGCCGACCAGGGCCATCGCCCAACCGGCGGCGGCGAACCCGCCCGCCGCGACGGCCGCGATCGCGGCCAACCGCCAGGCGGACTGGGTCAGCGCCGTGCCACCGAGGTGCCCGACCAGCGCCCCGTACGTCGCCCAGCCGGCCGCCGCGGCGGCCTCGTAGCAGAGGAACAGCCGGTACGGGTAGCGGCTGCGGCCGGCGGCGAAGCAGGCCGCCATCCGGCCGCCGGGGACGAACCGGCAGAGCAGGATCACCATCGGGCCGGGTCGGCGCAGCCCGCGGGTGACCCGGCTGGCGACTCGCCGGGCCCGGTTCGGCGTGCCGGGTCGGGGCGGCCGGCGGTCGGGCGCGCTCCGGCCAAGCAGGTAGCAGGCCAGGTCACCGGCGAACACGCCGAGCGCGCCGACAAGAATGGTGGTGGGCAGGTCGAGCCAGCCGTACACGGTGAGCGCGCCGCCGGTGATCATGACGATCTGGGTGGGCACGATCGGCACGAACGCGTCCACCAGCAGCAGGGCGAGCAGCACGAGGTAGGCCGCCGTCGGCGACGCCACGTCAGTGAGTAATTGGGGCACTGCCACCTCGCCGGATCCGGCTGACCTCTCCCATCGAGCCTGCGCGACCGCCCCGGGTCGCCGTACACGGGGCCGGTCGCCGGTGACCACGGACACGGCCGCGCCACCCGGTGGCGACGACGCAGGTCGCCGGAGTGTGACGGAAATGCCGTTGCCCGACGCGGGCCGGAGCGGGCGGCGGATCGGCGATCGTGCGCGTACCGTGGTGACTCGCGCGGCCATGCGCGCCGGGTCCCCCGTTCCTGGCGAGGTGGCCGCCGAGGGTCGCCGGCAGGTCCCGTGCCGGCGGCCCGCCCCAAGCTCCCCGATATTCGGGTGCGCGGGTCGAGCGCCCGCGCGTACCGTCGCGGCATGCGCAGCGCGGTGGTGACCACGACGCCGGGAATCCCCGGCGCGCCGCACTGACGTTTTCGTCGACGAGGCCCCGGGGCGAACCGCCCCGGGGCCTCGCCGCGTACCGGGCCAGCTCGCCTCCGGGTCGTACCCGATCAAGGAGGGCGACATGATCGACCACCGTAGGCTCGGCCGGGAGCTGGAGCTGTGCGTCTCGGACCCGCTCGCGGGCGCCGGCCTGCCGATCTGGCTGCCGGCCGGCGCCGCCGCCCGGCACGCCGTCGAGGAGTACGTCCGCGAGCTGGAACGCCGGGCCGGCTACCGGCACGTCTACTCGCCGCCGCTGGGCCGGCGGGAGCTGTTCGAACTCTCCGGGCACCTGGGCCACTTCGCCGACGACATGTTCCCGCCGATGCGGCTGAGCGCCGACGACGAGTTCGTGCTCCGCCCGGCGCTCTGCCCGCACCACGCGCTGGTGTTCCGGGCCCGGGGCCGGTCGTACCGGGAGTTGCCGCTGCGCGTCGCCGAGATCGGCGGGATGTACCGGGCGGAGCGGTCCGGGGTGCTCGGCGGGCTGTCCCGGGTCCGGGCCATCTCGCTGAACGACGCGCACAACTTCTGCGCCCTGGAGCAGGTGGGCGACGAGGTACGCGAGATCCTCCGGCTGATCCGCGAGGCGCACGCCGCGCTGGGCATCCGGCCGGCGGGGTTCCGGCTGTCGCTGCGCGGGCCGGGGGAGAGGTACGTCGGCGACGACGCGCAGTGGGCGCGGGCCGAGGAACTGCTCCGCGACGCCCTCGACGGGGCCGACCACGTCGAGGGGCCGGGCGAGGCGGCGTTCTACGGTCCGAAGATCGACATCCAGGTCGTGGATCCGGCCGGCCGCGAGTCGACCATCTCCACCATCCAACTGGACTTCGACAAGCCGGAGCGGTTCGACCTGTCGTACACCGACGCGGACGGGCGCCGGAAGCGGCCGGTGATGGTGCACCGCAGCCTGGTCGGCAGCATGGAGCGGCTCTTCGCGTACCTGATCGAGGAGCACGCGGGCGCCTTCCCGGCCTGGTACGCCCCGGTCCAGCTGGTGCTGCTGCCGGTCGACGACGGGCAGGCGGACGCCGCGTTCGAGCTGGCCCGCCGGGCGGAGGCGGCCGGGCTGCGGGTCGAGGTGGAGCGGGCCGGCTCGCTGGGCGCCCGGATCCGGGACGCCGCCCGCCGCCGCGTGCCGTACGCCGGGGTGGTCGGCCCGCGTGAGGCCGCCGCCGGCGCGGTCTCCCTGCGGCTGCGCGACGGCCGGGCGCTGGACCCGCGGCCCGCCGCCGACGCCCTCGCCCTGATCGCCCGGGTGGTCGCCACCCGCTCGCCCACCCTGCTGCCCGAGTCCTGACCCCACGACGTCCCCTAGGCCCGGGTGGGCTGCGGGGCGGTGGGAAGGGCGGGTTCCTCCTCGGCGGTGGGGGCGGTGAACTGCGACTGGTAGAGGCGGTGGTACGCGCCGCCCAGGGCGAGCAGTTGCTCGTGCGTGCCCTGCTCGACGATCCGGCCGTGCTCCATCATCAGGATCAGGTCGGCGTCCCGGATGGTGGAGAGCCGGTGGGCGATGACGAAGCTGGTCCGGTCCGACCGCAGGGCGGCCATCGCCCGCTGGAGCAGCACCTCGGTACGGGTGTCCACCGAGCTGGTCGCCTCGTCCAGGATCAGCAGCGAGGGTTCCGCCAGGAACGCCCGGGCGATGGTGATGAGCTGCTTCTCGCCGGCGCTGACGTTGCTGCCCTCCTCGTCGATGACGGTGTCGTACCCGTCGGGGAGGCTGCGGACGAAGCGGTCCACGAAGGTCGCCCGGGCGGCGGCGAGGATCTCCTCCTCGGTCGCGGCCGGGCGCCCGTACGCGATGTTGTCCCGGATGGTGCCGCCGAAGAGCCAGGTGTCCTGGAGCACCATGCCGATCCGGCCGCGCAGCTCGTCCCGGGGCATCGCGGTGATGTCCACCCCGTCGAGGGTGATCCGGCCGGCATCCAGCTCGTAGAACCGCATGATCAGGTTGACCAGGGTGGTCTTGCCCGCCCCCGTCGGGCCGACCACGGCGACCGTGTGACCGGGCTCGGCGACCAGCGACAGGTCGTCGATCAGCGGCTTGTCCGGGTCGTAGCGGAAGCTGACGTGCTCGAACTCGACCCGGCCCTCGACCCGCGGCGGCCCGGCCCGCTCCGGGGCCTGCTCCTCGGCGTCGAGCACCTCGAAGACCCGTTCGGCGGAGGCGACCCCGGACTGGAGCAGGTTCGCCATCGAGGCGACCTGGGTGAGCGGCTGGGTGAACTGCCGCGAGTACTGGATGAACGCCTGCACGTCGCCGAGGCTCATCGTCCCGGACGCCACCCGCAGCCCGCCCACCACCGCGATCGCGACGTAGCTGAGGTTCCCGACGAACATCATCGCCGGCATGATCAGCCCGGAGATGAACTGGGCGCTGAAGCTGGCCCGGTACAGCTCCTCGTTCTTGGCGTGGAAGGCCGCCTCCACCTCCTTCTGCCGGCCGAAGACCTTGACCAGCTCGTGGCCGGTGTACGCCTCCTCGATCTGCGCGTTCAACTCGCCGGTGTGCCGCCACTGGGCCACGAACCGGCGCTGCGAGCGCTTCGCGATGGCCCGGGTCACCAGCACCGAGGCCGGCACCGCGACCAGCGCGACCAGCGCCAGCAGGGGCGAGATCCAGAACATCATGGCGAGCACGCCGACCACGGTGAGCAGCGACGTGACCAGCTGGCTCAGCGTCTGCTGAAGGGTCTGCGAGATGTTGTCGATGTCGTTGGTGACCCGGCTGAGCAGCTCACCCCGGGGCTGCCGGTCGAAGTACGGCAGCGGCAGCCGGTTCAACTTGTCCTGCACGTCGGCGCGCAGCCGCAGCACGGTTCGCTGCACCACCGTGTTGAGCAGCCATCCCTGCCACCAGGCGAGCAGGCTGGCCAGCAGATAGAGGCCGAGGGCGAGCAGCAGCACCCGGCCCAGCGCGGCGAAGTCGATGCCCACCCCGGGCACCACGTCCATCCGGGCCAGCATGTCGGCGAAGTTGTCGTTGCCGGCCGCCCGGGCCGCGGTGACCGCCTGGTCGGCGGTGCTGCCGGCGGGCAGCTGCCGGCCGATCACCCCGGCGAAGATCAGGTCGGTCGCGTGGCCGAGGATCTTCGGCCCGATCACCGCCGCGGCCACGCTGGACACGGCCAGCAGGAGCACGCCGGACAGGCGTACCCGGTGCGGCCGGAGCCGGCCCAGCAGCCGCCGGGCGGACGGCCCGAAGTTCATCGACTTCTCCGCCGGCATGGCGGCGCCCATCCACGGCGGGCCACCGCCGCCGCGCCGGCCGGCGGCGGGCAGCCGCTGCGGCGTCCGCCCGTCGGCGGCGGCCTTCTGATCAGGTACGCGTGGCGCGGTCACGCGGTGCCTCCTTCGTTCGCGGCTGCGGGGCTCGCAACCCCGGCTCGCTCCTCGCGCTCACGGGGGTGCCTCCGTTCGTTCGCGGCTGCGGGGCTCGCAACCCCGGCTCGCTCCTCGCGCTCACGGGGGTGCCTCCGTTCGTTCGCGGCTGCGGGGCTCGCAACCCCGGC
>NZ_JBFAID010000016.1:0-21733 GCF_040654475.1 Micromonospora sp. NPDC050686 | reverse complement strand
GCTCGCTCCTCGCGCTCACGTGGTCACCTCCGCGGTCTGCTGGGACGCCACGATCTCGGCGTACGTGGGGCAGGTCGCCAGGAGTTCGGCGTGCCGGCCGATGCCGACCACGCCGCCGTCCTCGAGCACGATGATCTGGTCGGCGTCGACGATCGTGGAGACCCGCTGCGCCACGATCACCACCGTGGAGTCCGCGGTGACCGGCCGCAGCGCGGCCCGCAACCGGGCGTCGGTGCCGAGGTCCAGCGCGGAGAACGAGTCGTCGAACAGGTAGATCTCCGGCTGGCGGACCAGCGCGCGGGCGATCGCCAGCCGCTGCCGCTGCCCGCCGGAGACGTTGGTGCCGCCCTGGGCGATCGGCGCGTCCAGCCCGCCCGGCATCTCGGCGACGAAGTCGCGGGCCTGGGCGATCTCCAGCGCCGCCCACAGCTCGGCGTCGGTGGCGTCCGGGTTGCCGTACCGGAGGTTGCTGGCCACCGTCCCGCTGAACAGGTACGGCCGTTGCGGCACCAGCCCGATCCGGCGCCACACCTCGTTCGGCTCCAGCAGCCGTACGTCCACCCCGTCGACCAGCACCGCGCCGGCCGTCGGGTCGACCAGCCGGGGGATCAGCGTGAGCAGGGTGGTCTTCCCGGCCCCGGTGGCCCCGACGATGGCCGTGGTCCGGCCCGGCTCGGCCCGGAACGAGATGTCGTGCAGCACCGGGGCACTCGCCCCGGGGTACTGGAAGGCGACGCGGCGCAGCTCCAACTCGGCGCGTCTGGTCATGGCGAGCAGCGGGTCGGTCGGCGGGACCACCGAGGACTCCGTGTCCAGCACCTCGACGATCCGTTCGGCGCAGACCGCGGCGCGCGGCACCATCATCAGCATGAAGGTGGCCATCATGACGGCCATCAGGATCTGCATCAGGTACTGCAGGAACGCGGTGAGCGCGCCGATCTGGATCTCGCGGGCGTCGACCCGCTGCGCGCCGAACCAGAGCACCGCGACGCTGGAGACGTTCAGCACCAGCATCACCACCGGGAAGATCAGCGCCATCAGCCGGCCGGTGCGCAGCGCGGTCGCGGTCAGGTCGGCGTTCGCGCGGCCGAAGCGTTCCGTCTCGTACGGCTCGCGGACGAACGCCCGGACCACCCGGATCCCGGTGATCTGCTCGCGCAGCACCCGGTTGACGGTGTCGATCCGGGTCTGCATCTGTCGGAAGCCCGGGACCATCCGCCGGATGATCGCGCCCAGCGCGATGGCCAGCACCGGGACGCAGACCAGCATCAGCCAGGAGAGCCCGACGTTCTCGCGCAGGGCCATCACCACCCCGCCGACGCTCATGATCGGCGCGGCCACCAGCATGGTGCAGCTCATCAGCACGAGCATCTGCACCTGCTGCACGTCGTTGGTGTTACGGGTGATCAGCGAGGGGGCGCCGAACCGGGCCACCTCCCGCGCGGAGTAGCGGTTGACCTGAGCGAAGATCTCCGCCCGGGTGTCCCGGCCGAAGCTCATCGCGACCCGGGCGCCGAGGAAGACCGCGGCCACCGAGCCGGCGATCTGGACCAGGCTGACCAGCAGCATCCACCCGCCGGTACGCATGATGTAGTCGGTGTCGCCCAGCGCCACGCCCTGGTCGATGATGTCGGCGTTCAGGCTGGGCAGGTAGAGCGAGGCCATGGTGCCGACGAACTGGAACAGCACCACGGCGGCCAGCGGCCCGCGGTACGGGCGCAGCCCGCCGCGTAGCAGACGGATCAGCACGTGCGGCCTCCTGGTCTGGGCTCCTCGGGTTCCTGGGTCGATGGGTTCAACCGGCTGCCCTCCCCGTCGGACATGGTGGTAATCAGTTCGGTCAGGAACTCCCGGATCACCTCCCGTTTCGCCGGGTCGGCGTCGACGGAGGTCAGCGGCGGATCGCTGTGGATGAGGGCGAGCAGCGTCTCGGCGTGCTCGCGCCCCTTGTCGGTCAGGGTGAGCTGCACGCTGCGCCGGTCGGTGGCGTCCCGGCGGCGGGCCACGAAGCCGTCCCGCTCCAGCGTGTCGACGATGCCGGTGAGCGTGGCGGGCCGGACGTAGCAGTGCTCGGCGACCTCCCGGTGGGTGCTGTCGCCCGCTCGGGCCAGGATCATCAGCACCCGCATCCCGGCCGCGGAGAGCCCGTGGTGGTCCGCCAGGTAACGCCCCCAGTGCTGCTCAAGGAGGTGACCGGCGATCCCGATCAACCGGCCCAGGGGCGCCTGGCGCAGCACGTCCGGGAAGCGCGCCAGTGGTTCCATCTGCACCGCCCCACGTTAGCCCCCGAACCATAAGGCCCCAAACTATTTATCAGGAAGGGCCCCCGCTTGGCGCCTGGCGTATAGGCGGGGGCCCCGCTCAACGCCTGCAGCATTGCCGGGGGCCCCGCTCAACGCGGGTGGGCCGGGGCGTACGGTCACGCGCCGGACGCGACGGCGAGCGCGGCGGCGACGAACACGGCCTGGAGCGCCGTCCGGACGCCCAGCGGGGTAACCGGCCGGCCGGCGAGCGTGAGCCGGCGGCGCGCGGCCGACACGTTGGCCGGGAACATGGCCACCATCAGCAGCGCCAGGCCGGCGCCGGCCCAGCCCGCGGTGGCCGGTACGAGCAGGGCGGTCGCCCCGACGATCTCGAGCACGCCGGTCAGGGTGACCAGGAGATCGGGCCGGGGGAGCCCCGGCGGGACCATCGCGACGAGCTCGGCGCGGCGGGACGCGAAATGGGCCAGGCCGGTCAGCACGAACATCGACGCCAGGCCGACCCGCAGGGCGGGGTGCCAGTCGTCGAGGACGTCCACGCCGAGCAGGCCGGCGAGCCGGGCCGCGACGGTGCCGGCGAGCAGGGCGATCAGGGGTGCCATCCGTTGTCCCTCCCCGGAACAGAGAATCTTGTCAATGGCAAGATTGCGCCACCACTGGCATCTTGTCAATGGCAAGTTAGAGTTGCGGGCATGACACGGTCCGGCTCGTACCATCACGGCGACCTGCGCCGAGCCCTGCTCGACGCGGCGGCGGAGGCGATGGCGGAGTCCGGCGTGGCGGAGCTCAGCCTGCGCGATCTGGCCCGCCGCGCCGGCGTCTCGCACGCCGCCCCCGCCCACCACTTCGGGGACAAGGCGGGGCTGCTCACCGCCCTCGCGACCGAGGGCTACCAGCTGCTCGGCGAGGCACTGCGCGAGGGCGACGACGGCCTGCTGGAGGCCGGCGTGGCGTACGTCCGGTTCGCCGTCCGGCACCCGGCCCACTTCGAGGTCATGTTCCGGCCCGACCTGCACCGCGCCGACGACCAGGACCTGGCGGCCGCCCGCGCCCGTACGCGTGAGCTGCTGCGCGGCGGCGTCGCTCAGCACACCGGACGGGACCCGGACGTCGACTCGCTGGCGGCCTGGTCGATCGTGCACGGCTTCGCCACGCTCTGGCTCTCCGGCGCCCTGCCGCCGCGCCTCGGCACCGACCCGGAGGCCGCCGCCCGTACGGTGATCAGGCGGTTGTTCTCCTGACCGGCGCGGCCCCTCGCCCGGTCGGCGAGGGGCCCGCGGCGGTCACCAGCTGGTCGGCAGCGGCATGCCCTCGGTGTAGCCGGCAGTGCTCTGCACCCCGACCAGCGCCCGGTCGTGGAACTCCTCCAGGTTGCGGGCGCCCGCATAGGTGAAGGCGCTGCGCACCCCGGAGATGATCTCGTCGATCAGGTCCTCGACGCCGGGCCGGGTCGGGTCCAGGTACATCCGGGCCGAGGAGATGCCCTCCTCGAAGATCGCCTTGCGGGCCCGGTCGAAGGCGCTGTCCTCGGCGGTACGGGCGCTGACCGCCCGGGACGAGGCCATGCCGAAGCTCTCCTTGTACCGCCGGCCGTCCGGCTCGGTGTACAGGTCGCCGGGGGACTCGTAGGTGCCGGCGAACCAGGAGCCGATCATGACGTTGGAGGCGCCGGCGGCCAGCGCCAGCGCCACGTCCCGCGGGTGCCGTACGCCGCCGTCGGCCCACACGTGCCGGCCGAGCGCCCGGGCGGCGGCGGCGCAGTCGAGCACCGCGGAGAACTGCGGTCGGCCGACGCCGGTCATCATCCGGGTGGTGCACATCGCGCCGGGGCCGACGCCGACCTTGACGATGTCCGCGCCCGCCGCCACCAGATCGCGTACGCCGTCGGCGGTCACCACGTTGCCGGCCGCCACCGGGACCGCCGGGTCGAGCCCGCGTACCGCCCGCAGCGCGGCGAGCATCCGCTCCTGGTGACCGTGCGCGGTGTCCACGACCAGGGTGTCCACCCCGGCCTCCAGCAGCGCGGACGCCTTGCCGGTCACGTCCCCGTTGATGCCCACCGCGGCGGCGATCCGCAGCCGTCCCCGGTCGTCCACCGCCGGCTTGTAGAGCGTGGCCCGCAGCGCGCCCTGCCGGGTCAGCACCCCGACCAGCCGCCCCTCGGCGTCCACCACCGGGGCGAGCCGGCGCCGGCCCGCGGAGAGCCGGTCGAACCCGGTACGCGGGTCCGCGTCCGCCGGCACGGTGTGCAGCTCGGTCGACATCACGTGCCGCAGCTGGGCGAACCGGTCCACCCCCACGGTGTCCGCCTCGGTGACCACGCCGATCGGGCGGCCGTCGGGGTCCACCACCACGACCGCGCCGTGCGCGCGCTTGGGCAGCAGATGGATGGCGTCGCCGACGGTGTCCGTCGGGCCGAGGGTGATGGCGGTGTCGTGGACCAGGTGCCGCCGCTTGACCCAGGCGACGACGTTGGCCACCACCTCGATCGGGATGTCCTGCGGGATGACCGCGACGGCGCCCCGGCGGGCCACGGTCTCGGCCATCCGCCGGCCGGCCACGGCTGTCATGTTCGCCACCACCAGCGGGATGGTGGTGCCGGTGCCGTCGGCCGAGGCCAGGTCGACGTCGAGCCGCGAGCCCACCTCGGAGCGGGCCGGGGCCATGAAGACGTCGTTGTAGGTCAGGTCGTGCGCGGGGACCGCGCCATGAAGGAACCGCACCTGAACATCATTCCTGCTCGCGCCGCATCCCGTCGCCGCCGGTGGCCCAAACCACCGTGGCCGGGCAGCTCCCGTCCCCCGCCGGCCGGGTCGAGCGCCCGGCGCGGCGAGGGTACGCCCGCGCGCCCGCGCGCCGCGGTGGGCGTTGTTAAGCGGGGCCCGCCTATACAGAATGCGTTAACCGGGGGCCCTCCCAACACCTCAGGCGATGGTGCAGATGGCGGCGCCGGCGCTGATGACCGCGCCGACCTCGGCGGCGAGGCCGCTCACCGTCCCGCCCTTGTGGGCGTGCAGCGGCTGCTCCATCTTCATCGCCTCCAGCACCACCACCAGGTCGCCCTCGGCGACGGTGTCCCCGTCCGCCACGGCGATCTTGACGAGGGTGCCCTGCATGGGTGAGGTGAGCGCGTCGCCGCTGGGCGCCGCGCCGGCCTTGGCGCCGCCGCCCCGGCGGGCCGGCTTCTTCCCGGCGGGCGCGGCGGTGGCCGTACCCGCGCCGAGGCCGGCGGGCAGCGTCACCTCCAGCCGTTTGCCGCCCACCTCCACCACGACGGTCTCCCGCTCGGCCGGGGCCTCGCCGGGGCCGGCGGCGGCGGTGAAGGCCGGGACGATGTTGTCGAACTCGGTCTCGATCCACCGGGTGTGCACGGTGAACGGCTCGGCGGTGAACGCCTCGTCCCGGACCACCAGCCGGTGGAACGGCAGCGCGGTGGCCATGCCTTCGACGACCATCTCGTCCAGCGCCCGGCGGGCCCGCTCGATCGCCTCGGTACGCGTCTCGCCGACGATGATCACCTTGGCGAGTAGCGAGTCGAAGTTCCCGCCGATGACGTCGCCGGCCGAGATGCCGGTGTCCACCCGCACGCCCGGACCGCTGGGCAGCCGCAGCGCGGTGACGGTGCCCGGGGCGGGCAGGAAGTTGCGGCCCGGGTCCTCGCCGTTGATCCGGAACTCGATGGCGTGCCCGCGCGGGGTCGGGTCCTCGGTGAAGCGCAGCTTCTCGCCGTCGGCGATCCGGAACTGCTCCCGGACCAGGTCGACGCCGGCGGTCTCCTCGGTGACCGGGTGCTCGACCTGGAGCCGGGTGTTGACCTCCAGGAACGAGATGGTGCCGTCCGCGCCGACCAGGTATTCCACCGTGCCGGCGCCGTGGTAGCCGGCCTCCCGGCAGATCGCCTTGGCGCTGTCGTGGATCTGGGCGCGCTGCGCGTCGGTGAGGAACGGCGCCGGGGCCTCCTCGACCAGCTTCTGGTGCCGGCGCTGCAGCGAGCAGTCCCGGGTGCCGACCACGATCACGTTGCCGTGCTGGTCGGCCAGGACCTGCGCCTCGACGTGGCGGGGCTGGTCGAGGTACCGCTCGACGAAGCACTCGCCCCGGCCGAACGCGGCGACCGCCTCGCGGGTGGCCGACTCGAACAGGTGCGGGATCTCCTCCATGGTGCGGGCCACCTTGAGGCCGCGCCCGCCGCCGCCGAAGGCCGCCTTGATGGCGACCGGCAGGCCGTGGTCGACGGCGAAGGCCATCACCTCGTCCGCGTTGTTGACCGGGTCGGGGGTGCCGGGGACCAGGGGCGCGCCGGCCCGCTGGGCGATGTGCCGGGCGGTCACCTTGTCACCGAGGTCGCGGATCGCCTGCGGGGTCGGGCCGATCCAGGTGAGGCCGGCGTCGATGACCGCCTGGGCGAAGTCGGCGTTCTCGGAGAGGAAGCCGTAGCCGGGGTGCACCGCGTCGGCGCCGGCCTTCGCGGCCACGTCGATCAGCTTGTCGATCCGCAGGTAGCTGTCGGTGGCGGTGTCGCCGCCGAGGGCGTACGCCTCGTCGGCCAGGGTGGCGTGCAGGGCGTCCCGGTCGGAGTCCGCGTACACGGCGACGCTCGCCAGGCCGGCGTCGCGGCAGGCGCGGATGACGCGTACGGCGATCTCGCCGCGGTTGGCGATGAGTACCTTGCGCACCTTGTGGCTCCTCCCCGGGTCGATAGCCGGGAGTGTATCGGCCGGCCTGCCGGCCCTAACGATCGCTCAGTGTGGGATGTGGCACTGTCCGCGCCGCCGGCTAGTCAAACTTGCTTATTACGCTTGCCCGGTGTCGGCAACGCGGATGATGATTCTGGGCCTGGTCAGGTGGATGCAGCCGGTGCACGGCTACGACGTGCGCCGTGAGCTGCTGAGCTGGAGCGCTGACAAGTGGGCCAACGTGCAACCCGGATCGATCTATCACGCGCTGCGCAAGCTCGCCGACGAGGGGCTCCTCCGCGAGGTCTCCACCGAGCAGGTGGGTGCCCGTCCCGCCCGCACCACGTACGCGGTGACGGCCAAGGGGGAGGAGGAGTTCGAGACCCTGCTGCGCGCGCAGTGGTGGCAGCTCAACGAGGGGCCGGATCCGTTCGCGGCGGCCTTCTCCTTCCTGCCCGCCCTGCCCCGGGAGGAGGCGGCGGCGGCGCTGCGCAACCGGGCGAACCTGCTGCGGGCCGGTATCGAGTCGATGCGCGCCTCCCTGGGGTCGGAGTGGGTGCGCACGACCAAGCCGGTGCACGTCGGGTGGATGTTCGAGCTCTGGTCGGCCCGGGCCGAGGCGGACATGGCCTGGTGCGAGCGGATCGCCGAGCGGATCGAGTCGGGAGTGTCGTACCTGCCCGCTGGAATGGAGCGGGCCGAGGGCTGGTCCGGGTGGACGGACTGCGCCCCGCCCGACGGCACCCAGCCCGACGGTGAAGACGCGCATTAATCAACGTTGACCATAAAAGCTATATCGCGATAACCTCTCCGGCGAGCGGCGTGGGAGAGATGCGTCCCCGTCGCGGGGATCGGCGGCCGGTGACTCCGGCCCGGACGACCAGGAGCAGGAGCAGACATGATCGAGACCAGGGGGTTGCGGAAGTCCTTCCGCTCCCGGGCGGGTCGCGAGACGAAGACCGTGGACGCGGTCCAGGGGGTGAACCTGGAGGTCGCCGAGGGGGAGATCTTCGGCTTCCTCGGCCCCAACGGCGCCGGCAAGACCACCACCCTGCGGATGCTCGCCACGCTCATCGAACCGGACGGCGGTGAGGCCACCATCGCCGGCGCCGACCTGCGCAAGGACCCGGCCGAGGTGCGCCGCCGGATCGGTTACGTGGCCCAGGGCGGCAGCACCTGGGACGAGTCCACCGCCCGCGAGGAGCTGGTGCTCCAGGCCCGGATGTACGGCATCGGCAAGGCCGACGCGCACCGCCGTGCCGCCCGCGCCCTGGAGGCCTTCCAGCTCACCGAGTACGCCGACCGCAAGTGCAAGACGTACTCCGGCGGCCAGCGCCGCCGGGTCGAGATCGCGCTCGGCATCATCCACGAGCCGAAGATCGTCTTCCTGGACGAGCCGACCACCGGCCTCGACCCGCAGAGCCGCGCCCACATGTGGGACGAGATCCGCCGGCTGCGCGCCGAGGGGATGACCGTCTTCATCACCACCCACTACCTCGACGAGGCCGACGCGCTCTGCGACCGGATCGCGATCATGGATCACGGCGAGGTGGTGGCCGAGGGGACCCCGGCCGCGCTCAAGCGGGAGATCTCCGGCGAGGTGGTGCTCGTCGGCCTCGACGCCGGGAGCACCCCGCAGGCCGCCGAGCTGCTCGACACCGCCGCGTACGTCAACAAGCTGGAGACGGTCGACGCCGGCGGCCTGCGGCTCTTCGTCGACGAGGGCGCCACCGCCATCCCGCAGATCCTGCGCCGGCTCGACCAGGGCGGGATCGAGCTCAGCTCCATCGAGCTGCACCGTCCCAGCCTCGACGACGTCTTCCTCACCAAGACCGGCCGCTCGCTGCGCGAGTCCTGACCCCCGGAGAAGCTGTCATGAAACTCGCCCGCGACACCTGGCTCATCTTCCGGCGGCAGACCCAGCTGCTGCTGCGCAACCCCGTCTGGATCTTCGTCGGCGTCTTCCAGCCGGTGATGTACCTGCTGCTCTTCGCCCCGCTGCTCAAGCCGGCGCTGAACGCGCCGACCCAGGCCGCCGCGTACAAGATCTTCGTGCCCGGCCTGCTGGTGCTGCTGGCCATCTTCGGCGGCCTGTTCCAGGGCTTCGGCCTGATCGCCGAGTTGCGCGCCGGGATCATCGAGCGGTCCCGGGTCACCCCGGTCAGCCGGCTCGCCCTGCTGCTCGGCCGCTCCCTGCGGGACGTGGTCTCGCTCATCGCGCAGGCGGTCATCATCACCCTGCTGGCGCTCCTGTTCGACCTGCGCGTCTCCCTCGGTTACCTGCTGCTGGCGTACCTGATGCTGGCGCTGATCGCGCTGATGACTTCGGCCGTCTCCTACGGCGTCGCGTTGAAGGTCAAGAGCGAGGACGCGCTCGCCCCGCTGATGAACACCGTCGCCCAGCCGGTGCTGCTGCTCTCCGGCATCCTGCTGCCGCTCACCTTCGCCCCGGGCTGGCTCCAGGGCGTCGCCAAGTGGAACCCGTTCTCCTGGGCGGTCGACGGGGTGCGTGCCCTCTTCGCCGGTGAACTCGGCAACGACAAGGTCTGGCAGGGGCTGGCGATCATCACCGTGCTCGCGGTGGCCGGCGTCTTCTGGGCGGCACGCCAGTTCGCGCGCAGCGTTCGGTGACAGCAGAGGCCCCTGTCAACGCCTGCGGTTGAGAAGGTTCCCCTGCTCACACCCCGGCTGACCAGGGAAGGGGCGCCGGCCCGCCGCGCGTAGCGTAAGGCCGGTGCCCCGCCTCACCCGTGACCGGACCACCTGGCTGACCTACGCCCAGCTGGGCCTGTGGGGCTTCTTCCTCTACGGGTTCGGCCCGGTCGTCCCGCTGCTCCGCGACGAGCAGGGCACCAGCGCCGCCGTCGCCGGCCTGCACAGCACCGCCGTCGCGGTCGGCGCGCTCGCCGGCGGGGCGCTCTTCGCCCCGCTCGCCCGCCGGATCGGCCGCGGCCCGGCCATCTGGACCGGCCTGGCCGGGCTGGCCGCCGCGGTCACCGCGTTCGGACTGCTCCGGCCGCTGCCCGCCACCCTCGCCGCGGTCGCGCTGATCGCCACCGCCGGGATGCTGGTGGTCAGCGGGGTGGCGGTGATGCTCACCGCCCGGCACGGCGCCGCCGCGCCGGCCGCGCTCACCGAGGCCAACGCCGCCTGCGCCGGCATGGGCGTACTCGCCCCGCTGGCCATCGGCGCCAGCGTCGACGCGGGCTGGGGCTGGCGGCCGGTGATGGCCGTCGAGGTCGCGCTGATCACGCTGGTCGCGCTCGCCGCGGTCAGCTTCCGGGTACGCCCGCCGCACGGCGCCCCCGCTGCCGCGGCTGCCGCCGGCCGGATCGAGGTGAGCGCCTCGGCGGCGGTCGAGAATCCGACCGGCTCGACCCCGACCGGCGGCAGCCCGGGCGCCGGCGGTTCGACGGAAGGCCACCCGATCGCCATCGGCCCGGCCGGCGGTGGCCTGGTCGACGGCGAGCGGGGCCGGGCGGCGGCGGATCGGCTGCCCCCGGCGTACTGGATCGCCTGGGTGCTGATGTCGGTCACCGGGTCCATCGAGGTCTGCCTGTCGTTGTGGACCGCCGACGTGCTGCGCTCGCACGCTGGAATGTCCGCCGGGTCGGCCTCCGCCGCGGTCGCCGCGATCGTCTGCGGCATGTTCCTCGGCCGGCTCGTCGGCGGCCGGTTCGCCCTGCGCTGGCCGCCCGCGCCGCTGCTGCTGGGCGCGCTCGCCGTGTCGCTGGCCGGGTTCGCGCTGTTCTGGGTCGCGTCGGTCGGCTGGCTGGCCGTCACCGGGCTGGTGGTGCTGGGGCTCGGCAACGCGCTGCACTACCCGCTGGCCATCGCGATCGCGCTCGCCGTGGCCGGCCCGGCCGCGGACAAGGCGGCGGGCTGGTCGTCGTACTCGATGGGCGTGGGTTTCGGGATCGCGCCGGTGGCGCTCGGCTGGGTGGCCGACGGGATCGGCCCGCACCTGGCGTTCCTGCTGCTGCCCGGCTTCATCGCGGTGGCCGCGCTGCTCACCCGACGGCTGGCCCGGGCGCTGCGGACGCCTTCGGCGCCCGCGCGCGAGCCCGTCCCCGCCTGAGGCTCCCTGCCGAGCGGTGGGCGTCAGCGGACGCGGGCCAGGGTGAGGCCGTCGGCGACCGGCAGCATCACCGTGTCCACCCGCACGTCGGCCAGCACCGCGTCGTTGAACGCGGCGATCGCCCGGTCGGCGGCGTCCTCCGGGGCGATCACCCGGCCGCCGCGCAGGGTGTTGTCCAGCGCGATCACGCCGCCGGGCCGCATCCGGGGCACCAGTTCGTCCCAGTAGACCGGATAGCCGGTCTTGTCGGCGTCGATGAACGCCAGGTCGAGGTGCCGCTCCCGGGGCAGCTCGCGCAGCGTGTCGCCGGCCGGCCCGATGCGCAGCTCGATCCGGTCGGCGAGGCCCGCCCGCGACCAGTAGCGACGGGCGATGGCGGTGTACTCCTCGGAGACGTCGAAGCAGGTCAACCGGCCGTCGGCGGGCAGCCCACGGGCGATCGCCAGCGCGGACAGCCCGGTGAAGGTGCCCACCTCCACGGCCCGCCGGGCGCCCAGCATCCGGGTCAGGAAGGTGAGGAAACCCGCCTGCTCCGGCGCCACCTGCATGCCGGCCTGCCCCGGCAGCGCGGCGGCGGTCTCCGCCACCAGATCACGGACCACCTCGTCCGGCGCGGAGCCGTGCGCGACCAGGTATGCGTGCAGGTCGTCGGTGAGCGGGAGCGACTTGCGGGTCATGACAGCACGCTAACCCAGCGGCTCGACCGACTGGCCGCCCGGCGCGACCTTCGTCCACAGATCGGTGACGCGCAGGTCCAGCTCGCGGAGCAGGGTACGCAGCAGCGGCAGGCTGAGCCCGACGACCGTGCCCGGGTCCCCCTCGATCCCGGTGAGGAACGCCCCGCCCAGCCCGTCGATGGTGAACGCGCCGGCGACCGCCAGCGGCTCGCCCGTGCCCACGTACGCGGCGATCTCCTCATCGGTGATGTCCGCGAAATGCACCGTCGTCGAGGCGACCGCCTCCGCCCGCGCCTCCTGCGTCACGTCGATCAGGCAGTGCCCGGTGTGCAGCACCCCACTGCGACCGCGCATCCGTACCCAGCGCTGGGTGGCGTCCGCCGCGTCGTCCGGCTTGCCGAGGATCTCCCCGTCGAAGGCGAGCACCGAGTCGCAGCCGAGCACCAACGTGCGCTCCTCCGCGCTCGGCCGGAGCCGCCCGAGCACCGCCTGGGCCTTCAGCCGGGCCAGCTCCAGGCACAGGTCCTCGGCCCGGTCGCTGACCACCTGGGACTCGTCCACCCCGCTGACCAGCACGTCCGGCTCGATGCCGGCGGCCTGGAGCAGCTTGCGGCGGGCAGGACTCTGCGAGGCGAGCACGAGGCGCAGCGGCATGGAGTTCGACACCCCGCCGACGCTACCGGCTGACCCGGGGCGGTGGGTCGTCGGCACGGCGACGGCGCCGAACGAGGGCCCACGCGCCACCGGCCGCAACCAGGACACCCAGCGTGGCCAGCCCGCGTACGGTCGCACCGCCGTCGCCCTGGTCGCCCGTCGGCGTCGGAGCGGCGGCCGCCGTCGTGGTCACGCCACCGGCCCCCGACGTGGCCGGCGCGCCGCTCGTCGGCCGGGCACCCCGCGCGGGTACGTCCGCGGTGAGCGCCGCCACCGGGTCGACCACCCCGAAGCCGTACTGGTCGTCCCGGCCGGGTGGGCCTTTGTCGACGGCGGTGGCGGTGAGCCGGCGCGCGACCTCGTCGGCGGACAGGTTCGGGTATTTCGATCGGATCAGCGCCGCCACGCCCGCGACGATCGCGGTGGCACTCGACGTGCCGGTCCCCTTGGAGTACTTGCCGTCGATGCTCGTACTGACGATGTCGACGGCTGGGGCGGCGATATCGATCTCGGATCCAGTGACCGACACGGCTGCACGTTTTCCTGATCGGTCAGTTCCGCCGACGGCGAGGACGCCTAGTTCTGAGGCGGGGTAGCCGACGACCACATCCTCGGGTCGGTTTCCAGCGGCTGCCACCACTACGATGTCCGCCTTGATTGCTGACGCTATAGCCGTCCGAAGTCTAGGGCTGGCACCGCCTCCGCTAGAGATGCTGATTACCCTGACTCCCCTTGTTATAGCGTATTCGATGCCCTTTGCAAGTGAATCGGGTTCGCCCTCTCTGTGCGGCGGGGAGACGAAAATTGGCAACACCTTCGCCTTTGGCGCTACACCGAGAGCACCTATTTGTCCACCTTGCCCATGCGCGGCGATCAATCCAGCCATCGAGGTTCCATGGCTGTCCTGATCTTGCCGCCCGTCGCCCGCCCCGCCGGAGATGATGTCGGTGCCAGGTTGGAGATTGCGGATCAGGTCGGGATGGGGGGCGACCCCGGTGTCGGGAACCGCCACCGTGATGCCCGCGCCTTGGCTAACCCGGTGTACCTCCGGGATGCGAAGATATCGAAGATGCCACTGGTCGGTCCGGACCCGATCAGCTCCGCTCGAAACTGGAGCAGCGGCGGACGGATTTTCGGGCAGCCAGATGGGAGTCGTGAGGACTAAAAGGCTGAGGAAGGCCCCGATTCGGCGTTGCATCACCGGCCGAGGCCGATGGCTGGACCGGGGTCAACCGGTCCCTCGTCTGCCGGTGAACGGACGACTGGCGCCACCCCTTCATCGGTCTTCCAGGGATTGTCGGGGTCCCAGCGCCGTGGCTCTGCAGCGTCGCTGCCGCAGCGATCCGAACGGAGTGGCATTCCGCCTTGGATGCTGTTCCCCGATCCAGGGGAACCGCCGCCGAGCCAGGATCCTCCGTCGCTGCGGCCGCTGCTGCTCATGCCTCGTGTGCCGCCGAGCGGGGGTAGGCCGTGTGGGGTGGCGTGCTGGCCTCCACGACTGAAGTTGGGTCGAGATCCGGCTGCCCCAGATGGCGCAGTGCCAGCACTGCCACCTCCAATCACGCCGCCGATCGGGTTCACCCGACGTGGAGCGCCAGCGCCCCCTGGCTGGCCCAATCCCATGGCTGGCGTGCCACCGATCAACCCTCCTGGTGTCGTTGCCCGGGGTGGGGCGGTCGGCGACAGGTGAGGCGAGGGATTGCCGGTACCGGATTTTGGGATGGCTACGCCCGGCTGCCCACCCGGTGGTCCTAGGCCGCCGCTGCGGCCGCTGGAGCGGGTGATCGGGGAAAGCGTCGGTGGTAGGCCGGGCGACGACGGCGCGGTTGCGGGTGTAGGTGATGCCACGCCGCCGGGGGAGAGAGGGCTGACCGGCGTAGCCGGTGCTGGACCTGCACTACCCAGCACAGGGCCGGACCCGCCGACGGGGGCTGGCCCGACGACTGGCCCGGTCTGGATAGGCGCTCCGCCACCGAGCACCGGGCCTACGTGCGGCGCATGTGGCGTTGGGACTTGCCGGGATTTGGTAGGTGGCCGGTTTGCAGAGGAAACCATGCCTGTTGCCGGGATCGGCACAGGCACGATCGGAGGGATAACTGGTGCTTGTGTATTCGTGCCATAGAGGTCTGGGTTGTCAATCTGCTTTGGGGGGCGCAAGGGAGCGGGTGGCCTCTGAAGCGCCACTTGGGCCTGCTGGAGTTCGCCACTGAGGCCGTACATGATGCCTCGCGCCCGCACGTCCAGCCGGCTCAGCTCCGCCTCGGTCACCGGCGCGTCGGGCAGCCGGCTGCCCATCAGCGCCTTCGGGTCGCTGACCGTCTCCTCGTACGCCTGCTTCCGCCTGAGTTTGTTGACGTACTCCTCGAAGACCGGCCGCAGCGTCCGGCGGGCGTCGTCGATGGCGCGGGTGGCGGCGGAGAGGGCGGTGAGGTTGGCCGACGCGGCGTCGTGGGTGCGGCGTACCCGGTCGATCAGCCCGTCGAGCTCGGCCAGGTACGCCCCGGAGGCGGCGCTGGTCTCGGGCGGCCACGCCTGGGCGAGCCCGTCGCGATAGGTCCGCAACCGGCTCAGGTGCAGCTGGGCGAGGTCGCAGACCTTCGCCCAGCCGGAGACCTGTCGCCAGTGGTTGGCGGTGTCGTGGTCCTCGACAAGGGACCACATGCTCACCACGTCCATCGACTGCCAGTCGGTGAGGCCGGCCCGTCCGCTGCCGCCGCGCTCGATCATCAGAGCACCTCCCCGCGGTTGTCCATCCGGTCGGGGTTGGTGAGCACCAGGCCAGGGCCGGGTCGTGCGGTGGACGGGTCGGCGAGGGCACGTTCCACGTCGGCCACCCGGGCCGCGGAGAAGGCGTCGGCGTCGGTGTACGCGGCGGCGACCTTGCCCGCGGCGGCGGCCAGGTGACCGGTGGCGTCCCGGACGTCGAAGATCATGTCGGCGGTGGCCTGCTGGGTCTCGTGGTGCGCGCGCAGGAACTGCACCAGTTCCTGGAAGGCGTCGTACGGATTGGGGATCGGGGCGGTCATGTCGTCGGCGATGTATGACAGGTGCGGCCCGTAGTTCTGCCGCACCTCCGCCTCGAGTCGCTCGGCGAACTCGCGGAGCTGGCGGATGTCGGCCTCGATGCCGCCGTAGCCGCGCAACCAGGACGCTGGGCGGTCCTCCTGAGGGATCATCCACACTCCCTAACCGTCACGGCTCCGTTTCCCTGAGTGAGGTTAACGGGTGTGGGCCATCACCGGCAGCCCCGCCGGCGCGGGGAACCGCCGTCAGGCGTACGCCAGGTTGATCAGCGGGGGAGGCCGGAGGCGCGCCACGCGCCGCGGCCGGCGGTGGGTCGCGCGCTGCGGGCCCAGAGCGACGCCGGCGCCGGCGCGGCCGGGGCCAGCGGGCGCGAGCGGGCGGCGATGACGCCCACCAGCGCGGCCAACTCCTCGGCGGTCGGCACGCCGCGGACGACCCGGAACAGCGGCTCATCGGCAGACATGACGTCAGCGTACGCGTCAAGAAGTTGACCTTCGCCGCAGAGTGGCGTGCCGGCGGTGTGTCATCGGGCGCGGCCGGGTACCGTCTCCTGCGATGTCGAACGCGCTTCCCCAACTTGTCGCCGACCGGTACCGGCTCATCTCGCCGCTCGGCCAGGGCGGCATGGGCAGGGTGTGGAAGGCGCGCGACGAGGTGCTGCACCGCGACGTGGCGATCAA
Organism: Micromonospora sp. NPDC050686; assembly: GCF_040654475.1. Taxonomy (NCBI): domain Bacteria; kingdom Bacillati; phylum Actinomycetota; class Actinomycetes; order Micromonosporales; family Micromonosporaceae; genus Micromonospora; species Micromonospora sp. NPDC050686. Next base: position 5,683 of record NZ_JBFAID010000016.1, on the reverse strand, counting down.
GGAGCTCGTCCCGCCGCCCAGCCTCACCGACGACGAGCGGCGCGAGATGCGCGAGCGGTCGCTGCGGGAGGCCCGTGCCATCGCCCGGCTCAACCACATCAACGTGGTCCGCATCTTCGACGTGCTGCGCACCGACGGCGACCCGTGGATCGTCATGGAGTACGTGGCGTCGAAGTCCTTGCAGGACACTCTCGCCGAGGACGGCCCGGTGTCCCCGGCCCGCGCGGTGGAGATCGGCCTCGGGGTGCTCGGCGCGCTGAAGGCGGCGCACAAGGCCGGCGTGATGCACCGCGACATCAAGCCGGGCAACGTGCTGCTCGGCAACGACGGTCGGGTGGTGCTGACCGACTTCGGGCTGGCCACCATCCCCGGCGACCCGAACGTGACCCGGACCGGCATGGTGCTCGGCTCGCCCGCGTACATCGCCCCGGAGCGGGCGAAGGACGGCACCGCCGGTCCGGAGGCGGACCTGTGGTCGCTGGGCGCCACCCTTTACGCCGCAGTGGAGGGCAAGTCCCCGTACGCCCGGCCGTCGGCGATCGCCACGCTGGCCGCCCTGGCCACCGAGCCGATGCCGCCGCCGAAGAACGCCGGCCCGCTGAAGCCGGTGCTGAACGGGCTGCTGCGCAAGGACCCGAACGAGCGGATCACCGCCGAGGTGGCGGAGCGGCTGCTGCGCCGGGCCGGCGGCAAGCGGGCCAAGAGCATCTCGCTGCTGGACGGCGTACGCCGGCCCGGGCCGAACGGTCCGCGCGAGCCGCACCCCCGGACGGTGCCGGCGCCGCGGCCGGCCGAGACCTCGCCGGGCGGCCAGGCCACGCCGCCGCCCGCCCCGCGGAGCCGGCCCGGTGCGGCGGGGGCGGTCGCGGCGGGCTCGGCCGCTTCGGCGGGCGAGGACGCCACCGCGAAGGTGCCGGCCCCGGTCGACGCCGAGCCGACGGCGAAGGCCGAGACTCCGGCGACGTCCACGACGGACGCCGAACCGACCACCCGGGTCGACCCGCCGCCGGCCGGCGAGCGCCGCGACCCAGTGAACCCCACGTCGGTGATGCCGGCGCAGGCGGACCCGGCCGCCGGCCGGGCGACCGTGGTGCCCGGCACGAAGCCGGACCACGGGCGGCGCAACCTGCTGATCGGCGCGCTGGTCGCCGCGCTGCTGGTCGGCCTGGTGGTGCTGGTGCCGCTGCTCAACTCCGGCGACGGTAAGAAGGAGTCGCCGCAGACCGGTCCGACCGCGGCCGGTTCGGGTGCGCCCGGCGGGTCGTCGGTGGCGCCGTCCGGGCAGGCTTCCAGCGCGGCGCCCGCGCCCCCGCCGGCCACCACCGGGCCGACCAGCGCCGCGCCGAGCCCCACCCCGTCCGCGCAGTCCTCCTCGCCGAACGCCCCCGCCCTGCCCGCCGGGTGGACGCTGAAGAACGACGGTCCCGGCTTCGCCGTGCCGCTGCCGCCCGGTTGGAGCGGCGGGCAGACCGGATCCGACACGGCGATCTACCGGGGACCCGACGGGGTGGGCAAGCTGCTCGTCCAGTGGACGCCCAACCCGAAGTCGGACGCGTACGCCGACTGGCGGCGCATCGAGCCGGACCGGAAGAAGATCGTCAACGACTACCAGTTGCTCGGCATCGACCGGTGCACCTACTACCGCACCTGCGCGGACTGGGACTGGCTGCAGACCGACCGGGGCACCCGGGTCCACGTCCGCAACCGGGGCTTCGTCACGGCGACCAACCGGGGCTACGCCCTGCGCTGGGAGATCCCGGCGGCGCAGTGGGACGCGAAGCTGACCGACTGGGCCCAGGTCGTCCGGCACTTCAAGCCCGATCGGCGCAACTGACCGCCGCTGCGAATTTCGTTCGCATGACCTCCCGCCCGGCGGGGTATCCCTTCCGCACGACGGAAGGGAGGTAACGACATGGGTCACCGACGCAAGGACACCCGCCCCCGGTTGGCACTGTGGATGCTCGTCGCCCTCGGCGATGCGGTGCTGGTGCTGGTCAGCGCGGGTCTGTCGGTCCTGTTCGCGCTGCTCGCGGTCGTGTTCCTCACCGTCGCCGGGGTGGCTGCCTGGCGGCTGACGCGCCGCGGTGCCGCGGTGCGGCGCGAGCGGATCCCCGCGCCGGTCACCGTGCCCGGCGTGACGCGACGGAGGGCCTGAGGCCGGACGTGGGGGTGGCGGCAGCCGGACCGGTTGGCGATCGTGCTGCGCCAGGCGATCCCGCTGCCGCCGACCCGTGCGGCCCGCGGCCCGTACGTCAGGCGGTGTTGTTCGCCAGGGCGATCAGCCGGCTGCGGTCGCCGTTCCAGTAGTTGCGGTCGACGTTGCCGCTGATCCCGGAGACGCTGCCGGTGCTGGTGTACTGCCAGAAGCTCCACACCGGCGCGCCGGCCGGCAGGGTGCCGGGCGTGCTCGACCAGCGGGCCAGCCACAGCGGGTGGTTGGCCCACGGGCCGGTCCAGCTGCCGGTGCACTGGTTCCACCAACTGGTGGTGGTGTAGATGACCGCGTACCGGCCGGTGCGGGACCGGTAGGTGTTCAGGAAGTCCTGGATCCAGCTGCGCATGCCGGTGGTGCTCAGGCCGTAGCAGGTGCCGCCGCTGTACGGGTTGGCCTCGATGTCCAGCGCGGCGGGCAGGGTGCGGCTGTCCGCGGACCAGGCGCCGCCGTTGCTGGCCAGGTAGCCGGCCTGGGTGGCGCCGGAGGAGATGTTCGGCCGGGCGAAGTGGTAGGCCCCGCGGATCACCCCGGCGTTGTAGGCGTTGACGTAGTTCGTGTTGAAGTTCGGGTCCTTGTAGCTGGTTCCCTCGGTGGCCTTGATGAAGGCGAACTCGATGCCCGCGTTGCGGACGCTGGTCCAGTTGATCGTGCCCTGGTAGCGCGAGACGTCGACGCCGGCCACCGTGGCGGCGGCGGCCGGGCCGGTGGTCGCGACGAGGGCCGCGGCGGCGGTGGCGAGGACGGTCAGGCCGGCCGCGAGCAGCCGGCGCACGGAGATTCTGGTACGGGTCATGGATGCCTCCAGAGACGCCGATCAATTGACAGACATCTTTGAAGGTTAGTGCCCTAGATCGCAAGGGTGGCTGAACAAATTTTCAGCCGGCCGGTGGTGGAGCACCGGGATCGACGGTAGGTGATTCAGCGCAGCGAGGCGGGATCGAGCTGCCAACGGAACGGGTCCGTCAGCGACAGCGTCTCGCCGGCCTTGGCGACCCGGTCCTCGACGTAGTGCCCGCCGTCCAGCCGGTACAGCCGCAGCGCGTGGCTCTCGCCCTCCTGCTCGACGAGCAGATACCACGGGATACCGGCGATCGCGTAGAGCTGCATCTTCAGCACCCGGTCCGCGGCACCGTTGCCCGGCGAGACGATCTCTCCGACGAGCGCGACCCGGCCCGCGTCGAGGCACACGCCGTCGTCGTCGGCGTTTGTGACGACAAGGTCCGGGATCACGATCCGGTCGACGCCGAGCCGCACGTTGATGGCGTCGTAGACGAACAGCCCGGCCGGCTCCGCCGCCAGCTCGATGCTGTTCGCGAGTCGTCGCGCCACCCGCTGGTGTCGTCGGCTCGGGGCAGGGCTCACGATCAGGCTCCCGTCGAGCAGTTCGATGCGGTCGCGGCTCTCACCCAGCGCGAGGTAGTCGGCCTCGGTCCAGAGGCCCACGTGCGACCCGAAGGGCTCCAAGGGGACTGCGCTCACCGACCTCACCTCCGCTCCGGCGCCTCGCCCGATCAGTTTCACACCCTACGGTCCGCCGGCCACGAACCGACACTCGATCAGCGAGTAGGCTCCCGGCCCATGTTCTCGATCGACGGCCTGAGCGCGCTGTGGGACAAGCTGTTCAGCGCGCAGCCCGACCCGCCACCGCTGCTGGTCCTGGTCACCGCCGTCCTCGCGCTGGCCGTGGTCGCCACCCGGTTGCCCTGGCGGATCGCCCGGAACGCCATCACCATCGCCCACGAGGGGGGGCACGCCCTGGCGGCGCTGCTCACCGGCCGCCGGCTGCACGGCATCCGGCTGCACTCGGACACCTCCGGGCTGACCCTGTCGGCCGGCCGGCCCAGCGGTCCCGGCATGATCCTCACCCTGCTCGCCGGGTACCTCGCCCCGTCGCTGGTCGGCCTGGCCGGGGCCTGGCTGCTCGGCGGCAACCGGATCACCCTGCTGCTCTGGGTGGCGGTCGTGCTGCTGCTGGCCATGCTGGTGATGATCCGCAACGTGTACGGGGTGCTCTCCCTGCTGGTCACCGGCGGCGCGGTGCTCGCCGTCTCCTGGTACGCCACCCCACAGGTGCAGGCCGCCTTCGCCTGGACCGGCGTCTGGTTCCTGCTCCTCGGCGGCGTACGACCGGTGTTCGAGTTGCAGAGCCTGCGCAGCCGCGGCCGGATGCCGGCCTCCGACGCCGACCAGATGGCCGGGCTCACCCCGTTCCCGGCGCTCTTCTGGGTCGGCGTGTTCCTCGTGGTCAATCTGGCCGTGCTCGTCGTCGGCGCGCTGCTGCTGGCCGGCCCGATCCTCACCGACGCCGGCCTCATCAGCTGATCTCGCGCACCGACCTCGCTGGCTCTGCCACCCGGCCGTCGCGGACCGGTCCGGCGGGGCAGAATCGGGGCATGCGGTACGTGATCATCGGGGCGGGCGCGGTCGGCGGCACCATCGGCGTACGCCTGGGGGAAGCCGGGCGCGACGTGACGCTGGTGGCCCGCGGCGCGCACCTCGACGCGATCCGTACGCGGGGCCTGACCCTGCGTACGCCCGACGGCCCGGTGACCTGGCGCGGCCCGGCCGCCGACGGGCCGGGGCAGACGCCGCTGCCGGCCGACACGGCGCTGGTGCTCACCGTGAAGTCGCAGGACACTGAGGCGGCGCTGGCCGCCTGGGTGGACGCGCCGGTTGTCGGGGGCGGCACGGCCGGTGAGCGGCTGCCGTTGTTCACCGCGCAGAACGGGGTGGCCAACGAGCGGGCCGCGCTGCGGCTGTTCGCCGCGGTGCATCCGGTCTGCGTCTGGCTGCCGGCCACCCACCTGGAGCCGGGCGTGGTGGTCGCCAACGGCCACCCGCATCCGGGCATGCTGCACCTGGGTCGCTATCCGTCCGGCTCGGACCGGACCGCCCGGGACGCCGCCGCCGACCTGACCGCCGCCGGGTTCGTCGCGCCGGTCCGGGACGACGTGATGCGCTGGAAGTACGGCAAGCTGCTCAGCAATCTCGGCAACGGCCTGCAGGCACTGCTCGGCCCGGACGTCCCGGAGCGGCTCGTCGAGCGGGTACGGGCCGAAGGGGAGGCGGTCCTGGCCGCGGCCGGGATCGCGCACACCACCCCGGATGAGGAAGCCGCCGAGCGCGGCGACCTGGTCCGGCACCGCCCGGTCGACGGCGCGGAACGGGCCGGCGGCTCGACCTGGCAGAGCCTGGCCCGGGGTGCCGGCTCGGCCGAGGCCGACCACCTCAACGGCGAGGTCGTGCTGCTCGGCCGGCTGCACGGCGTACCGGCCCCGGTCAACGCCGCCGTCCAGCGTGCCGTCCGCCGGGCGGTCCGGGAACGGATCCCGGCCGGCGGCTTCCCACCTGCGGACCTGGAGAAGATGCTCGACTGACTGTGAGGCTGGCTTGGTCGGTCCGCAAGTGATGGGCTGATGGTCGGCAGCAGTGGGCGTGACTCTTCGTCTGACTGGCTTCGTGCCTTTC
>NZ_JBFAID010000015.1:0-114879 GCF_040654475.1 Micromonospora sp. NPDC050686 | reverse complement strand
TCGGCGGGATCCACGGAAGGCGTGGCGGGCGGCCCGTACGATGGGGCCGCCCGGCGGCCCGGCGAGGGCTGGGCCCCGGCGAGCCGGGCGGACGGGAGCGGGATGGACCGGGAGAACGGGTCACCAGTCACCTTCGGCCTGCTCGGCACCGTGGAGGTGCGCGTCGCCGACCGGCCGCCGGTGACGCTGCCCCCGGCGAACCGGGCGCTGCTGGCCCGGCTGCTGCTGGCCGCCGGTCGGGTGGTCGCCGCCGACACGCTGACCGACGCGCTCTGGGCCGGTGAGCCGCCCGCCGACGCGGCGAACGCGTTGCAGCTGCGGGTGTCGAAGCTGCGCCGGGCGCTGGCCGGGGCCGGGGCCGACCTGGTGGTCACCCGCGCCCCCGGCTACCTGCTCGCGGTCCCCGCGGCGGCGGTCGACGCCCACCGCTTCGAGCGGCTGCTGGCCGAGGCGCGGGCCGAACGGGACCGGGCGGCGGCGCTGGCCCGGTTCGACGCGGCGCTCGCCCTGTGGCGCGGGCCAGCCCTGGCCGACGTGCCCGACGCCGGGTGGGTGGCCACCGAGGGCGGCCGGCTGGAGGAGCTGCGCCTGGGCGCCGTCGAGGACCGGCTGGAGTTGCTGCTGGACGCCGGCCGGCAGGCCACCGCCGTGCCCGACCTGGAGCGCCTGGTCGCCGCGCACCCGCTGCGGGAACGCGCGCACCGGCTGCTGATGCTGGCCCTGTACCGCGCCGGCCGGCAGGCGGACGCGCTGACCGCGTACCACGCGCTGCGCCGGCGACTCGCCGACGAACTGGGCATCGACCCGGGGCCGGAGCTGCGGGCGCTGGCCGAGGCCATCCTGCGCCAGCAGGTGCCGCCGGCCGCCGCGCCGCCGCGACCCGCGCCCGCCGCCACACCGCCGGCCGCCGGAGAGCCGCCACCCGTCGCGGCCTCGGCGGCCGACGCCGCGCCGAACGGCGCGAGCCGGGTCGCGGCGGGAGCGTTGGACGGCGCGGTCCTGCCCCGCCGGCTCACCTCGCTGGTCGGCCGGGACGCCGACCTGCGGCGGGTACGCGAGCGGCTGGGCGAGGCCCGGGTGGTCACGCTGACCGGCCCGGGTGGCGTCGGCAAGACCACGCTCGCCCTGGAGGTGGCCCGCCGGTGCCAGGCGGAGCTGCCCGTGCACCTGGTCCGGCTGGCGGCGGTGCCCGCCGACGTGGACCTGCCGGCGATGGTGGCCGGTCAGCTCCAGGTGGCCGGGGGCACCGGCGACGCCGCCACCGCCGCGGTCGCCGCACGGCTGGGCGGGGACCCGGCGCTGCTGGTGGTGGACAACTGCGAACACCTGGTGGACGAGGTGGCGGCGCTGGTGGAGCGGCTGGTGGACGGCTGCCCGGCGCTGCGCGTACTGGCCACCAGCCGGGAGGCGCTGGCCGTGCCGGGCGAGACGCAGCTGGCCGTCGCGCCGCTGGCCGTACCGGAGGAGGCGGCGCAGGCCGCGGCGAGCCCGGCGGTCCGGCTTTTCGTCGACCGGGCCCGCGCGGTACGCCCCGACTTCGCCCTGGACGCCGCGACCACCCCCGCCGTGGTGGAGATCTGCCGCCAGCTCGACGGCATGCCGCTCGCCATCGAGCTGGCCGCCGCCCGGGTGAAGGCGCTGCCCCCGGCGGAGATCGCCGCCCGGCTGCACGACCGTTTCGCGCTGCTCACCGCCGGGGCGCGTACCGCCGAGGCCCGGCACCGGACGCTGCGGGCCACCCTGGACTGGAGCCACGAGCTGCTCACCGACGCCGAGCGGCGGCTGCTGCGGCGGCTGGCGGTGTTCCGGGGCGGCTGGGACCTCGCCGCCGCGGAACGGATCTGTGCCTTCGCCGGCCTCGCCGCCGAGGAGGTGCTCGACCTGCTCTTCCGGCTGGTCGACCGCTCGCTGGTGGTGCCGGAACCGGCCAGCGGGCGGATGCGGCTGCTGGTCACCGTCCGGGAGTACGCCGCCGGCCGGCTCGTCGAGGCCGGTGAGCGGGAGCAGACCCGGCAGCGGCACGTCGCGCACTTCACCGAGCTGGCCGAACGGTACGGCCCGTCCGCGCGCGCCGGCGGTGACGCCTGGGCCCACCTGGTCGAGGAGCACGACAACCTGCGCGCCGCGGTGGACTTCTGTCTGGCCCATCCGGACGGCACGGCGGCCGGGCTGCGGCTGGCCCGGGCGCTGTACCCGTTCTGGAGCTACGGGCTGCGTGACGAGGGGATCCAGGTGCTGACCGCGCTGGCGGACACCGGCCGCCTCACCCAGGCCGAGCGGGCCGCCGCCCTGCAGCGGGTCGGCCTGCTCGGCGTGTACTACCCGACCCCGGTCACCCGGGCGGCCAGCCGGGAGGCGCTGGAGCTGCACGAACGGCTCGGCGACGCCGGCAACGCCGCCATCTCCGGGCTGGCGCTGGCCTGGGAGGGTCAGTACGACGGGGACCTCGACCGCCACCGCCGGCTCGTCGACCGGGCCCGGGCGGAACTGACCGGCCCGTGGTGGTCGGCGATGACCTGGTACGTCGACGCGCTGCTCGACCTGCGGGCCGGCGCCTTCGACCGGTCCGCCACCCGCTGGGCGCACTGTCTGGACCTGCTGGCCCGCACCGAGGACCGGCTGCTGGCGGCCGGCATCCGCGCGCACCTGGGTGTTGCGCTGCGCGAGGGCGGCCAGGGCGACGCGGCGATGCGGGTGCTCACCGAGGCGGTGCGGGAGGCGCGGGCGGCCACCGCGTCCCCGCACGCGCTGGCGTTCAGCCTGGTGCAGCTCGCCCACACCCGGCTGGACCGGGACGACGCCGGGGACGTGCCGGCGCTGCTCGCCGAGGCGGACGACACCGCGCGGCGCAGCGGCAACCCGCGCTGCCGGGCCTGGGCGGCCTGGGGCCGGGCGCGGATCGCGTACGCCGACGGTGATCCGGCGGGCGCCGTCGACGGCTGCCGGAGCGCCCTCGCGCTGTTCGAGGAGCGGGAGTTCCCGTGGGCCCGCCGCCGGCTCTGGCAGCTGACCGCCGACGCGGCGGCCGACGCCGGGCAGCCCGACGAGGCGCGACGGGCCCGCCAGGCCGCTCTCGACCTGGCCTAGCCACCGCGAATGACGCCCGAGCCGGCTCGCCGGCACGCTGGGAGATGCGGCCCTCGCGGACGACATGCCAGCGTGGGGTGTGACCGATGTCGAGCTGCCAGACGCGCGACGACGGGCCCGGGACGCCATGCGACGAGCCGCCGAGCGGTTCACCGCGCTGGTCCGCGCGGCCGGTGACGGAACCACCCGGGCCACCCGGGACTGGACGGTGGCCGACACCGCAGCCCATCTGCTGTCGCTCGCGGCCTACTACGGCGCCCTCCTCGACCCCGACGCGCCGCGGCTCCCCGTGCCGGGCCTGGACCGTCTCCTCGCCGGTACCACCGTGGACACCGTCCGGGACGCCAACGAGGTCGTCCTCCGGCACCTGCCCGAGCGCGACCCCGGGCGCCTGGCCGACCAACTTCAGGCGGCGGTCGACCGGCTGCTGGCCGCCACCGCCGACGTCGACGCCCGGCCGGTCCGCTGGCTCGGCGGCGCGCTGGTTACGCCGACCGGTCTCCTCGCCCACCTGGTCAACGAGTTCCTGGTGCACGGCTGGGACGTGGCCCGGGCGCTGGCCCAGCCCTGGCCGATGCCGGACGCCGACGCGGCCCTCTTCCTCGACGAGTTCCTGGTCGAGATGATCCGCCGGGATTACGGCGCCCTGCTGGACACCGGCGTGCGCCTGCCGCGACGCCCGATCGGCGTGGAGTTCCGGTCCGCGCACACCCGGCCGGCACTGCTGATCCTGCGCAACGGTCGGGTGCACCTCGGCGCCGCCGGCGACCGCCCCGACGCGCGGGTGACGTTCCGCCCGGCGCGCTTCAACCTGATGCTGTTCGGCCGGCTCAGCGTGCCGCGCGCGCTGGCCCGACGCGATGTCGTCGTCGGCGGCCCCCGCCCGTGGCTGGTGCCGGCCTTCCTGCGTGTCGTCCACCTGCCGCACAACTAGGGCCGGTCTCGCCAGTCGCGGTCCTGGTGTCCGCGCCCGGCCTGGCACTGCCTACTGGCAGCCCTCCTCCCCGCACGCGGCGAAACCGGCCCGGCGCAGCGCCGCCGGGTCGGGCTGCCCGCCGACCCGCAGCACCCGGCGGCCGGCATCGTACTCCAGCGACACCACGCCGGGCAGGTCCCGGAGCCGTCCGCTGATCAACCGCACACAGTGCCGGCAGATCCCGTCCGGCAACGGCACCGACAGTTCCTGGCGCTCCGTGCCGGAAGGGTCCTCGTGCTCCGTGCCGGAAGGGTCCTCGCGCTCCGGGCCGGAAAGATCCCCGCGTTCCATGCTGGAAAGGTTCCTCCGGCCCACTGTCCGGACGCTGTCCAGGCGCGCCGGGCCGGCGGCCAGCGTCCGGACAGCGCGGCCCGCGACCGTGGTCGACGTCGGCACCGAACCCCACGTCGAGGAGGCCCCCGTGCACCCCTTTCTCACCACCGAACTGATCCGCCTGGAGCAGGCCGCGCTGTCCCGCCGGCTGCGCCGTCGCGCCCGGCACCGCGTCGAGGTCCGCCCCGCCCGCACCACCCGAGTCCGCTGACCGGCCGTCCCGCACCGAGGAGAGGAACGCCATGACCAACCGCACCGCCGTCCTGCCGTCCGCCGCCGACCCGCGTCCCGCGGCCGAGCCCGACGTCGCCGCCCGCACCCGGGCGGTGGTCAAGACGTACGGCCGGGGCACGACCGCCGTCCGCGCCCTGGACGGGGTCAGCGTGTCCATCGCCCGCGGCCGGTTCACCGCCGTGATGGGCCCGTCCGGCTCCGGCAAGTCCACCCTGCTGCACGCGTTGGCCGGACTGGACACCGTGGACTCCGGCGAGGTCCTGCTCGGCGGAACCGACCTGGCCCGCCTCGGCGAACGGCAGCGCACGCTGCTGCGCCGCGACCGGGTGGGCTTCGTCTTCCAGAGCTTCAACCTGGTGCCCACGCTGACCGCGCGGGAGAACATCCTGCTCCCGCTGACCCTGGCCGGGCGCCGCCCCGACCCCGAGCGGCTGGACCACCTCGTCGCCACCCTCGGCCTGGCCGAACGACTACGGCACCGACCCGGTGAGCTGTCCGGCGGTCAGCAGCAGCGGGTCGCCGTGGCCCGCGCCCTGATCACCCGGCCGGAGATCGTCTTCGCCGACGAGCCGACCGGCAACCTGGACTCCCAGTCGGCCCGGGCGCTGCTCGGGTTCCTGCGCCGGGCCGCCGACGAGCTGGGCCAGACCATCGTCATGGTCACCCACGACCCGCACGCCGCCGCGTACGCCGACCGGGTGCTGTTCCTCGCCGACGGCCGGGTCGACGGCGAACTGGCCGATCCGACGGCGGCGTCGGTGCTGGACCGGATGGCGCGGCTGACCCGCTCCACCGACGAGGAAGGTGCCTGAGATGTGGCGGTTGACGCTGCGCAGCACGCTGGCCCGCCGGGCCCGGCTGGCGCTCACGGTGGTCGCGGTCGTGCTCGGGGTGGCCTTCGTGACCGGCAGCCTGGTGCTGACCGACACCTCGGGCCGGCTGCTCGACGACCAGTTCCGCACCGCCACGGCGGGCACCGACCTGACCGTGCGGGACGCCGTCGCGTTCGACTCGGCCATGGGGGTCGAGGTGGCCCGCGACCCGCTGCCCGACGCCACCGTGCGGCGCGTCGCCGCGCTGCCCGGGGTGTCCGCCGCCCGGCCGCTGGTGCGCGGCGAGGGCCTGCTGGAGGTGGCCGGCCGGCCGGTGGTCCCCCGCGGGGCCTCGGTGCTGGCCTCCTGGGAGCCGGCCCCGGTCGGGGCGTTCCCGGTGCGCGCCGGCCGGGCGCCGGCGGCGGCCGACGAGGTGGTGGTCGACGAGGACACCGCGCGCGCCCACGGCGTACGGGTGGGCGACACCGTGACGGTCCGCGCGGTGGAGAGCGCCCGGCTGCGGGTGGTCGGCCTGGTCGGGTTCGGGGACCGGTCCGGCCTGCCCAACAGCACGGTCACGCTGGTGGACCTGGCGACGGCCCAGCGGCTGCTCCGGCTCGGCACCGGCGTCTCCGAGGTGGCGGTGGTCGCGGCGCCGGACGTTCCCGCGGGTGACCTGCGGCAGCGGCTCAGCCAGGCGTTCGGCGCCGAGGTGGAGGTCGCCACCAGCCAGGACATCGCGGCGGCCGGCGCGAAGGCCGCCCGCTCCCAGCTGGACCTGATCCGGGTGATGCTGCTCGCGCTGGCCGCCGCCGCGCTGCTGGTCGGCGGCTTCCTCATCGCCAACACGTTCTCGATCGTGGTCACCCAGCGGGCCCGCGAACTGGCCCTGCTGCGGGCCGCCGGCGCGACCGGTGGGCAGGTGCTGCGGTCCATCCTCGGCGAGGCGCTGCTGGTGGGCGTGGCCGCCGCCGGGCTCGGCGCCGCGCTCGGGGTGGGCGCCGCCGCGGCGATGCGACGGCTGGCGGGCGTGTTCGGCGTAGCGCTGCCGGACGGCGGGCTGGTGGTCACCCCACGTACGCTGCTGGTCGCCGCCGTGGTGGGGGTGCTGGTCACGGTGCTCGCGGCGGCCGGGCCGGCCCGCCGGGCCGCCACGGTCGCACCGGTGGCGGCGCTGCGCCGGGCCGGCGCCGCCGGCACCGGCCGGGCCCGGACCGGGCTGGGCCTGCTGGCCGCCGCGACGGGCGGCACCGCGGCCGTGCTGGTCGCCACGGGCGGACCGGTCACCCTGCTGGCGGTCGCCGCGACCGGGGCGGTGACGGGCCTGGCGCTGCTCGGCCCGGCTCTCGCCCCGCCCCTGGTCCGCCTGCTCGGCCGGCCGCTGCGGCTGGCCGGTACGCCGGGCCGGCTGGCCGTCGAGGCCGCCGCCCGCACCCCCGCCCGGACCGCCGCCACCGCGCTGGCCCTGGCCCTCGGGCTGGCGCTGATCAGCTACATGGCGGTGCTCGGCACGTCGGTGAAGAACTCGATCCGCGACTCGTACGCCGAGGTGGTCACCGCGGACCTGGTGGTGGAGAGCGCCCGCGGCGAGATGCTCGGCGGCCTCGCCCCGGAGGTGCACGAGCGGATCGCCCGGCTGCCCGAGGTGGCGGTGACCTCCCGGATCCGGTACGGGCACTGGCGCGACGGCGAGCAGGTGTCCGCGCTCACCGCCGTGGACCCGGCCACCCTCCCCCGGGTCGCCGCGCTGCGGATGACCGCAGGCAGCCTGGACGCGCTGCGCGGCGGCGGGGTGGTGCTCGCCGAGCACGTGGCCCGGCAGCGCGGACTGCGGGTCGGCGACGAACTGCCGATGACGTTCTCGCACACCGGCACCCGCCGGCTGCCGGTGGTCGGCCTGCTGCGCGACTCCGACGCCCGGGCGCTCGCCACCGACCACATCATCGCGCTGGACACCTTCGCCGCGCTCTACCGGGAGCGGGCCGACGCGAGCGTGCTGGTCCGGCTCGCACCGGACGCCGACCCGGCGGCCGCGCGGCGGGCGGTCACCGCGGCCCTGGCCGACACCCCCACCGCCGACGTACGCGACCAGGCCGCCGCGGTGGCCGGGCGGACCGGGATGGTGGACCAGGTCCTCGGCCTGGTGACCGCGCTGCTGATGCTGGCCGTGCTGATCGCCCTGCTGGGCATCACCAACACGCTGGCCCTGTCCATCACCGAACGGACCGCCGAGCTGGGCCTGCTGCGGGCCGTCGGGGCGAGCCGCCGCCAGGTGGGCTGGACCATCCGCTGGGAGGCCGTGCTCGTCGCCGCCCTGGCCACCACCGTCGGGGTGACGCTCGGCGCCGGGTTCGCCGCGGCCACCGTGGCGGTCCTCGACCGGAACGCCCCGACCGCGCTGGCGCTGCCGGCGGGCCGGCTGGCGGCGGTGGTGGCGGTCGCCCTCGCCGCGGGGCTGCTGGCCGGGCTGCTGCCGGCCCGGCGGGCCGCCCGGATGGACGTACTGCGGGCCATCGCCACTCCCTGACCCACGACGGCGGTGGCGGTCCGCGCCGCCGCCGCACCGACCGCCGGCCGACCGGCCGGCGAGGCGACGACGACGAGAGGAAAGACCATGATCACCGACAGCGTGCCGACCCTGCGCCGGGCCGCCCCGGCCGACGCAGCGACCGTGGACGCCCTGGTCCGGGAGCTCGCCACGCACGAGGGCGACGCCGAGCATGTCACCACCGACGTCCCGCGCTGGCGGGAGATGCTGGGCCGCGACGACGTGGTGGTGCTGCTCGCGGAGCGGGCCGGCCGCCCCCTCGGGTACGTCTCCGCGCAGCGCCGCCCGCACCTGTGGAGCGGCCGGGACATCCTCGCCCTCGACGACCTGTACGTGCGGGCGGACGCCCGGGACGCGGGCGTCGGCCGGCGGTTGATGACCGGCCTGGCCGCCTCGGTGGCCGATGAGGGCCTGCTGATCCGGTGGGAGGTGAAGCCGGGCAACGCCGCCGCGCAGCGGTTCTACCGGCGGCTCGGCGCGAAGCTGTGGACCAAGGTGGTGGCGGCCTGGCAGCCGGCCACCGCGCCCACCCGGCCGTAGCCGGCTGCCGGGTCGGGCGGCCGGTCCGCTGGGACCGGCCGCCCGGTTCAGCGCACCCGGCGGGCGGCGAACCTGGCCGGCGGCGCGGCGATCGCGTCCTGGGCCGCGATCAGCTGCAACTCCCGGGTGCCCGCCGCGAGGGTTGCCTCGAGCACGGCGAACACGGAGTTGATGGTGCGTTCCAGCGCCGTCGCCGGCGAGCCCGTCGTCGACAGGTGCGCCAGGTACAGCGCCGCGGTCACGTCGCCGCCGCCGTTGGGGGTGATCGGCAGCAGCGGCGTGGTCAGCGCCCAGGCCCCCTCGTCCGAGACGGCCACCACCTCCAACGACCCCTCCGGCACGTCACCGTGCAGCACGCTGGTGACCAGGACGTGCCGCGGCCCGGTCGCGCGGACCATGTCCACCGCGGCCAGCACCTCCGGCAGGGTGGTCGTGGTACGGCCGGCGAGGAAGTCCAGCTCGAAGTGGTTCGGGGTGATGATGTCCGCCCGCGGCACGACGACGTCGCGCAGGTACTCGGGGATGCCGGGCCGGACGAACATGCCCCGCCCGACGTCGCCCATCACCGGGTCGCAGCAGTAGACGGCGTCCGGGTTCGCGGTCTTCACCAGGGTCATCGCGTCGAGGATGACCGCACCCATCGCCGGGTCGCCCTGGTAGCCCGAGAGCACCGCGTCGGCGTCACCGAGGACCCCGCGATCGGCGATGCCGGCGATCACCTCGGCGACGTCGGCCGGGGCCAGCAGCGGGCCGCGCCACGCGCCGTACCCGGTGTGGTTGGAGAAGTGCACGGTCAGCACCGGCCACACCTCGTGCCCGAGCCGCTGGAGCGGGAAGACGGCCGCCGAGTTGCCGACGTGGCCGTAGGCGACCGAGGACTGGATGGACAGGATCTTCACCAGCTCATCATGCCGGTTCCGCCGGCACGCGATGCGTCAGGAGGGCTCCTTGGGCGCCGGCGTAGGGTGTGGCGGTCAGCGGCGGCCAGGTGCAACGGGGCGAGGGACGTGACGATCCAACACGCGTCGGTCATCCCGACCGACGAGCAGATCCGGGCGCTGCACGAACGGTACGCGCCGACCGAGGAAGCCTTCGACCTCGTCTACACCCACTGCCGGATCGTGTGCGACGTGGCCGAGCAGCTGCTCGACCGGCACCGCCCGGCGGTCGACGTCGAGCTGGTACGCGCCGGAAGCCTGCTGCACGACATCGGCGTGTACCGCCTCTACGACGCGACCGGGCGACTTGATCACGAGAACTACCTCCGGCACGGCGTGCTGGGCCAGGCGCTCCTGCGTGACCTCGGCTTCCCCGAGCTGGTGAGCAGGTTCTGCGCCCACCACACCGGTGTCGGGCTCACCCGCGACGACGTGCTGCGGCAGGGCCTGGCGCTGCCGGTCGGCGACTACACGGCAGACACCGTGGAGGAGCAGCTGGTGATGTACGCCGACAAGTTCCACAGCAAGACAACACCACCGGCCTTCGTGAGCGCGGCGTCCTATGCCGCCGGGGTGCGGCGGTTCGGCGCGGACAAGGTGGTCCGGTTCGCGGAGCTGGTGGAGAGGTTCGGCGAGCCCGACCTGCTCGCTCTGTCCCGGCGTCACCAGCACCCGGTGCGCTGAGCCACGCGCGTCGTCTCGAACGGCCCGGCGATCGCGAGCGGTCCGATGTGGATGGCGCGGCTCACCGAGCGGCCAGCTGATCGCGGCGGCGGATCAGGTACGCCGTCTCGGCGGTGTTGCCGGCCAGCCCGATGGCCCGCTCGTACGCCGCCCGCGACTGCGCGCTCCGGCCCAGCCGGCGCAGCAGGTCGGCGCGGGTGGCGTGGTAGGCGTGGTAACCCTCCAGGGGCAGACCGTCCACCTGCGCCAGCGCGACCTGCGGGCCGTCGACCTCGGCGACCGCGATCGCCCGGTTGAGCCGCACGATCGGCGAGGGGTCGAGGCGGACCAGCTGGTCGTAGAGCGCGACGACCTGCGACCAGTCGGTGTCACGGGCGTCCCGGGCATCGGTGTGGACGGCGTTGATCGCGGCGAGGATCTGGTAGCGCCCCGGCGCCTGGCCGGCGGCGAGGCGCGCGCGGACCAGGGCGTGGCCCTCGGCGATCAGCGCCCGGTCCCAGGCGCCGCGATCCTGCTCGCCGAGGGGGACGAGCTCACCGCTCGCCGACACCCGGGTGGCCCGCCGGGCCTCGGTCAGCAGCATCAGCGCCAGGAGTCCGACCACCTCGCCGTCCGCCGGCATCAGCGCACGGACCAGCCGGGTCAGCCGGATCGCCTCGGCGGTCAGGTCGCCGCGGACCGCCGCCTGCCCGGGGTCCGAGGGCAGGTAGCCCTCGTTGAAGATCAGGTAGAGGACGGCGAGCACCCCGCTGACCCGGGCCGGAAGGTCCGCCCGCAACGGCACGCGGTACGGGATCCTCGCTACCTTGATCTTTGCCTTCGCGCGAGTGATCCGCTGACCCACGGTGGCCTCCTGGACCAGGAAGGCCCGGGCGATCTCGGGCACGGTGAGCCCGCCGACCATCCGCAGGGTCAGCGCGATCCGCGCCTCCATGGCGAGCGCGGGGTGGCAACAGGTGAAGAGCAGGCGGAGCCGGTCGTCGTCGATGGCGCCGAGCGGATCGGGGGTGTCGAACAACATCAGCGCCTCCTTGTGCTTCTCCTCACGCCTGGCCTCCCGGCGGATCCGGTCGATGGCCTTGCGGTGGGCGGTGGTGGTGAGCCATCCGCCGGGATTCGGCGGGACGCCGTCGACCGGCCAGCGCTCGACGGCGCTCGCGAACGCCTCGGCGGCCATCTCCTCGGCGACGTCAAGGTCGCCGAGGCGCCGGGCCAGGGTCGCGACCAGCCGGGCCCACTCCGCGCGGTGCACCCGGATGATCGCCTCGCCGACGTCGGTCGGGCTCACCGCAGCGGCCGGAGCTCGACCCTCCGGTTGCAGCTCTTCGAGCCGAGGGCCGCGAGCCGCAGCGCCACGTCGAGGTCGGGTGCCTCGATGATCCAGCAGCCGGCGATGTGCTCCTTCGACTCCAGGTAGGGGCCGTCGGTGAACACCGGCTCCCCGTGCCGGCCGTCGACGACGGTGGCCGTGTCGGGCGAGGCGAGGCCGCCGGCGAAGACCCAGTGGCCGTCGGCCTGGAGTTGCTCGTTGAAGACGTCGATCGCGGCCATCTCCGCCGTGGTGGCGAGGCCGGCCGTCTCGTCGAGCACGGACATCAGGTACTGCGCCATCGGGATCATCTCCTGCCGTCGGGTGACCGCCCCCTCGGGCAGCCTCTCACCCCTGCTACGAACGCCGCTGCCTCGATCCGACCCGCGCCGCCGAGATTCTTCTATGATCCGTTGGCAGCGCGACCGGGACGGGGGGACTCAGGTGATCGACGCGGTCTTCTTCGATGTCGGCGGGACGATTCTCGACGAGTCCCGCGAGTTCGCGACCTGGGCGGACTGGCTCGGCGTCCCCCGGCACACGTTCTCGGCGGTCTCCGGCGCGGCGATCGCCCGGGGCCTGCACTGGCAGGAACCGTTCCGGGTCTTCCGGCCCGATTTCGATCTCGCGACCGAGATCGAGCGCCGAGCCGCTGCCGGTGACCTGGAGTCGTTCGGCGAAGAGGATCTCTACCCGGACGCGCGAGCGTGCCTGACCTCCTTGAAGGATCAGGGCCTGTTCGTGGGCCTGGCCGGCAATCAGCCGGCTCATGCCGAGGCGACGCTGCGCGCCCTCGACCTGCCGGTGGACGTGATCGGCACGTCGCACGCCTGGGGCGTGGAGAAGCCGTCGCCGGCCTTCTTCGAGCGGGTCGTGCGCGAAGGTGGCGGCGACGCGTCCTCGATCCTGTACGTCGGTGATCGGCCCGACAACGACGCCCGCCCGGCCGGGCAGGCCGGCATGAAGACGTGCCTGATCCGGCGCGGTCCGTGGGGTCACATCCTCGACGACCCGGCGGTGGCTGAGCGGTGCCTGTTCCGCATCGATTCGCTGGACGAACTCCCGGACCTGGTGGCGAAGCACAATGCCACAGGCGGTTAGGACGCCTGGCGGACGGGCATGGCGGCCAGCCAGACATCGGCCAGATCGCTGAGAGGGACGTCGAGGGCCTGGCTGAGGCAGACCACCGTGCCGAACGCCGGTGCGGGCAGCCGGCCCGACTCGATCTTGCGTAGCGTCTCGGGGGAGATCTCGGCCGCCAGGGCCACCTCGACGAGGCTGCGGCCGGCCCGCGCGGCCCGGAGGGCGGCTCCCAGGCGCTGGCCCGCGGCGATCTGTTCGGCGGTGAGTGGTTGGCGAACCATGCCAGCAGGATATCCCTCCGGAGCGCCCCGACCTGACGTGGTATAAAAATACCGCAGACGGAGAGGGAGGCTGTCGTGATCGAGCTCAAGTCCGCCGAGGAAATCGGCCGGATGGCGGTGACCGGCCAGTTCGTCGGCGAGCTGCTCGCCGAGCTGAGCGCTGTCGCCGCGGTCGGCGTCAACCTGATGGACCTCGAACACCACGCCCGTCGCCGGATCGCCGAACGCGGCGCCGAATCCTGCTACTGGGACTACGCCCCATCGTTCGGCCGCGGTCCGTTCCGCAACGTGCTGTGCCTGTCGGTCAACGACGCGGTGCTGCACGGCCTGCCGCACGACTACGTGCTGCGCGACGGTGACCTGCTCAGCATCGACATGGCGGTCGGCATCGACGGCTGGGTCGCCGACTCCGCGCTCTCCGTCGTGGTCGGCACCCCCGACCCGGCCGACCTGAAGCTGATCGAGGCCACCGAGGTCGCCCTGGCGGCCGCCATCGCCGCCGCCCAGCCCGGCGGCCGCCTCGGCGACGTCTCCGCCGCGATCGGCGAGGTCGCCCACTCCTACGGCTACGGCGTCAACGCCGAGTTCGGCGGCCACGGCATCGGCCGCACCATGCACGAGGCCCCGCACGTGGCCAACAACGGCCGCCCCCGCCGCGGCATGAAACTCGTCCCGGGCCTCACCATCGCCATCGAGCCCTGGTTCTGCCGCTCCACCGACAAAATCAGGTACGACAAGGACGGCTGGACGATTCGTTCCGCGGACGGCTCCCGCACCGCCCACTCCGAACACACGGTCGCGATCACGGCTTCCGGTCCCCAGGTCCTGACCCGCCGCCCCGCTCACGGCGGCACCTCGGCCGATCCCACCAGGAAGCCGGCCGAAGCCTCCTGACCGCCGCCCGCCCTGAGCAGGCAGAACTCCACCGACGCAAATGGCAGGGAGATCGCTTCTCCCTGCCATTCTTAACGTATACCGCACTGGGGGCCTTGCCGCAAGACCCGGGTCATGCCGCAGAATTTCCGACCGAAGCCAAATCTGCGGCAATCGGAATCCGCAAAGCGTGCAAACGCGCGCACCCGGCCGCGCCAATCAGCCGGCCGAAACGCGACCCCAGTGAATGGACGGTTCATGTTTGACGTGATCATCGCCGGTGGCGGACCAACCGGCCTGATGCTGGCCGCCGAGTTGCGGCTGCACGGCGTGCGGGTGCTGGTGCTGGAGAAGGAGACGGAGCCGACCCGGTACGTCCGCTCGCTGGGCCTGCACGTACGCAGCATCGAGGTGATGGACCAGCGTGGCCTGCTGGAGCGGTTCCTGGCGCACGGCCAGCGGCACCCGGTCGCCGGCTTCTTCGCGGCGATCCCGAAACCCGCGCCCCGGCTGGACACCGCGCACGGCTACGTCCTCGGCATCCCGCAGACCACCACCGATCGCCTGCTGGCCGAGCACGCCGTCGAGATGGGTACCGAGGTGCGGCGCGGTTGCGCGCTGGTCGGGCTGAGCCAGGACGACGACGGGGTGACGGCCGAGCTGGCCGACGGCACGACACTGCGTTCCCGATACCTCGTCGGCTGCGACGGCGGCCGCAGCACGGTGCGCAAGCTGCTCGGCGTCAACTTCCCCGGTGAGCCCAGCCGCAACGAGACGCTGCTGGGCGAGATGGAGGTGACCGCGTCGCCGGAGACGGTCGCCGCCGTGGTGGCCGAGGTCCGCAAGACCCAGATACGGTTCGGCCTCGGGCCGGTCACCGAGCACGGGGCATACCGGGTCGTCGTGCCCGCCGAGGGAGTGGCCGGGGACCGCACGCCGCCGACGCTGGAGGAGTTCAAGCGACAGCTGCGGGCGTACGCCGGCACCGACTTCGGCGTGCACTCGCCGCGCTGGCTGTCCCGCTTCGGCGACGCCACCCGGCTGGCCGAGCGGTACCGGGTCGACCGGGTGCTGCTGGCCGGCGACGCCGCGCACGTCCACCCGCCGACCGGCGGGCAGGGGCTCAACCTCGGCATCCAGGACGCGTTCAACCTGGGCTGGAAACTGGCCGCCGCGGTCGCCGGCTGGGCGCCGGAAGGGCTGCTGGACAGCTACCACGCCGAGCGGCGACCGGTGGCCGCCGACGTGCTCGCCAACACCCGCGCCCAGATGGAACTGATGTCCACCGAGCCCGGCCCCCGGGCGGTGCGCCGGCTGGTGGCGGAGCTGATGGACTTCGAGGAGGTCAACCGGCACCTGACCGAGAAGGTCACCGCGCTCGGGGTCCGCTACGACTTCGGCGAGGGCCACGACCTGCTCGGCCGGCGGATGCGGGACGTACGGCTGAAGCCGGGCCGCCTATACGAGCTGACCCGCGGCGGCCGGGGCCTGCTGCTCGACCAGACCGGGCAGCTCTCGGTGACGGGCTGGGCCGATCGGGTCGACCACGTCGTCGACGTCAGCGAGGAGCTGGCCGCGCCCGCCGTGCTGCTGCGGCCCGACGGGCACGTCGCGTGGGCCGGCGACGACCAACAGGAGCTGCTGCCCAAGCTGGCCCGCTGGTTCGGCGCCGCCGCCCACTGAGCCGGGCCGGCTCACAGTGGGCCCAGCACGGCCTCCGGGGCCGCGTCCAGCGCCAGGGTCTCCAGCACCGTACGCAGCTGGCGTTCCTCGTACCGGAAGTGCGACTCCATGATGGCCGCCACGCCCTCCAGGTGGCGGGCCAGCTCTTCCGGTGGGGCTGCTCGGGCCACGGCGTCCTGCAACCCGGCCAGCAGATGCGCGATCATCGAGTGGTCCTGCCGCAGGTGGCGCAGCGCCTCGCGCAACTCGGGGTGCCGCTCGGCGATCGCCGGGAACAGGTCGCGATCCTCGCCCTCGTGGTGGGCGGTCAGCGCGGCGCAGAACCCGTGACAGAACAACAGCAGGTCCCTGGTGGCCGGCTGCGCCGGCTCGCCGGCGGCCAGGGCCTGCCGGGTCACGGTCAGCGCTTCGCGGAGCCGGTGATGGACGGCCTGCAACTCTCGACTCCAGGCAACCAGCCTGGTCTTCTCGCCCTCACCCATGGGTGGCGGGCGAAGGGACGACGATCATCACCGTCGTACTCCCCTCGGTCCGGCGCCTCCATGCCTGACACGGCCTGCCACCGGCACGCGACGCTCCGGGCAGCCTACCGCAGCGCCGGGTGCGCGATCGCCCCGCCGCTGGAGGCTCACCGCAGCCAGCCCAGAAAGCGCCGGTGCAGGGTGCCGGCCGGCGCCCAGGTCAGATCCGCGGTGGCGCGGACGAGCTGCGCTCCCAGGTACAACGCCAGCGAGACCGGCGCGTCCGCGTACTCGGCCCGCAGCTCCTGCCGCCGCGTCGCGCACGGCCACGGCGCCCCGCAACCGCCGCAGGTCCAGATCGGCAGCACCGGCCCGTGGCTGGTCACGACCCGACCCCCAGGAAGCGCGCGGTGATCGCCCGCGCCCGCCGGCTGGTCGCCCACTCCACCTGCCAGCACGGGTACGGCGTGAGGCGCCCCCACCACACCCGGCACCCGGCACACATGCCGTCGAGCCCGCGCACGTGCACGGCCAGGATCGCCTGCACCTGGTCGATCATCTGGTCTTCCCCTGCGGCCAGTGGGCGCGACCGATCGGTATCCGGTGACTGGCACGGCAGGGCAGGTCCGCTCCGCAGCGGCAGATCCGACGCCACCTCCGCCATGACCACATCGGCCGGTGGCGTCGGGCGAGGGTCAGCGCGACGGCGAGAAGATATTCCTCGTACGAGACGCGCTGCCTGTCGGACGTCGTGCCATGAGTCGGGCCCGTTGCTCGGCTCACGGGCAGCCCTTCGGCCCGTAGGGGATGCGCTCGCGTGACCACGTCGGCGCAGTGGGAAGAACCTGCGTCAGCTCCCGGTGCAACGTGCTGTCCCGCAACCGCGCTGCCTGCTCAAGCAGCCGCCGCCGTGCCCCCGCCTGCTCGCTCGCCTGGTACCGCTGCCCGGTGCCGGGAGACGGCGGCGGTACCCGCCGCCGGAACAGCCACCGCATCAGGTTGCGCAACTCGGACCGGATCGACACAGGTTCGGCCTCCTCGCCACACGTCGGGAGGCAACGGCGCGTTCTCGTCAGGCCCGCTCAGGCCCGGCCGGAAAGGCGCTCGCCGCCGCCAGTGACCTGGACGCTACGAGCGGTCACGGGCGGCGGCGGGGACAGTTTGTACCCGAGGGAGGGTTACCCAGGCACTCCGATCGCCAGGGCCAGGTCCCGCGCGTCCTCCCCGACTGTCCCCGGCCGGTTCGACAGCTCCAGCGCCACCGTGCGGGCGTACGGGTGGTGGCGCACGGTGTCCACGCTTTCGCGCAGCGCCCGGCCGAGCAGATGTACTGCCGCGACCTCACCCCGGTTCAGCAGGTGCGCCCGGGTGGCCTCGATCAGGGCGGCAGCCCGCCGAGTGTGCGACGGCAGCGCACGGAAGTCCGCCGTGTCGGCCCTCCGGACGGCCTCACCAGGTCGACACAGGTCTGTCTCGATGGTGATCGCGTACGTCGCGCAGGCCGCCGGACCGAACATCAGCCAGGGGTGGGCGTACCCGCTGCCGAGCCGGCGTCCGGCCCCCTCGGCGGCGTCCCACGCACGCCAAGCCTTGCCGGCACGCCCGGCCTTGCTGTGGCCGAGCGCGATGCCGAGCTGCGCCTGCCCCCATCGGGCCAACTGCTCACCATCGGCAGCTGGATCGATCCGGCCTGCGGCGTCGACGAGCACCTGCTCGGCAGCGTCGGTCTGATTGGAACCCCGGTAGACGTGGGCGTAGTACCAGGCGGCGACGGCGATCGCGCAGGGGTCGTCCGCCTCCTGTGCTGCGAGCATCGCTCGGTCGGCGGCGAGCCATACCAACTCCGGACAGGGCTGGTGGGCCAGGTACAACTGCGTGAGGTGGTAGACGCGCGCCAACTCGACCAGTGCCTGCCGGCGGGCCACGCCGTCCAGCCGGCGGACGCTGCGTTGCGCGTCCGCGAGCAGGCCAGGAAGAACTGCGGCCACCTCCGTACGCTCGATGGTCGACCGGTGCCAGAGCGTCCACGCCTGATCGACCAGGCCACGCAGTACGTCAACTGGCGTCGGCTCGCCCACCGGCGCCGTCGCGCGCTGCATCGCGGCGGCGACGTTGTCGATATCGGGGTGACCGGCGCGGGTCACCGACGCCACCGGAAGGGACTGGTCGCCGGTCAGGTCCGCCAGGTCGGAGATCTCCAGCACCTCGGCCAGGCGGAGCAGCATCGGTAGGCGGGGCGGGAGAAGACGGCCGTTCTCCAGGGCCTTGACCCACTCGGCGCTACGGCCGACGAGACCACCGAGCACGGGACGGGTCTTGCCCGCACGTTCGCGGTGGGCGCGGAGGCGCGCGCCGAATGTCATGGAGTCGGTCATCGTCGTCCCCCAGGTAGCGGTCTGGGCGTCGGGCCGCCACTCCGGCATGCCGCCATAGTCGACGGTACCCGGGCGACCGCCTCAACGCAGTCACCTCCGGTTGGCTTCGGCGTGCGAGATTCCACTCGATCACCGCGAGGAGTTGCCGCGACGGTGACCCGGGCGCCACCCGCCTGAATCGACGCCGGACACAGCGAGCAGGATCGCGGCATGGAATTCTTCTGCTATCACCGGGACCGCCACGGCTCGCTGGCCCTGCGCGAGGAACTGCGAGAGGCGCACTGGTCCTACATGGACGGGTTCGCGGCGGTGATGATCGCCCGGGGTCCGACGTTCGCTGAGGACGGCGAGACGCCAACCGGCAGCGTGCACATCGTCGACCTGCCCGATGCCGCGACCGCCCGGGCGTTCGCCTTCGACGAACCTAACTACCAGGCGGGCGCGTACCGGGACGTGCTGCTGCGCCGGTGGCGCAACACGCTGGGGCGCACGATGTGGGACTTCCCCGGCGGTCGGACCGGCGGCAACCGCTACCTGGTGCTCGGTCTCGGCACCGGGCCGGCCGCCGACCTCGCCGTGCCGTCCGGGCGGCAGGAGCTGATCGCGTACGGGCCGCTGCTGTCCGACGACGGTAGGACCTGGCTGGGTACGGCGGCGCTGGTCCGGGCGGCGGACCCGGATGAGGCACGCGCCGTCCTGACCGCCGAGCGGTACGCCGAGATCGAGGTGCACGACTGGACGTTCGGCGGACGGCCGTCCTGACCGGAAGCCCCGGCGGCTACCGACAGCCCGCCCCCACAGGGCGTACGGCGAGGCGCGACCCGTGAGCCGGCGGGCCGCCTCGGCGGCGGTGTTGTAGTCTGGCCGACTTTGATTGTGGGAGGTTGACGTGGCCGAGTACCCGCCGGATGTCGTCGAGCGCTTCCACGGCTCCCCCGAGCAGATTGCCGCGGCACCGGCTGCTGGTCGGCCCCGCGCAGGACGTCAACCTCCACGTCTGGCCGCAGGACGCCCCCGAACCGATCCGGCATCGGCTCTTCCGGGACTGGTTACGCGCGCACCCCGCGGACCGGGACCGCTATGCGACGGCCAAGCGGCGGCTGGCGCGCGACACCGCCGACCGGGCCAGCGACTACAGCCTGGCGAAGAACGACGTCATCGACCAGATCCTGGCGCGCGCCTTCGCGGCGGCCGGCGCCGTGACCGCGGAACCGGTTGCGCCGGTGCCGCGCCGTACGCCATAGTCGGTCCATGATCTCTTACCGGAAGGGCGGCGACGCCCAGGCGCGATGAGCGCCCCCGCGCGGCGTGACGGCGCCGCGAATCCTCTCCAGGCCGCTCGCGGAGGCGACTTCCGCGACCTATGGCAGCAGGCCGAACTGATCCGCCAGGAATGGCTCGGCCACGGTCTGTCCACAGAGCCGGCCGACAGATCGACCGCCGAACGCTGCGTGACCGCCATCTACGCCAGGGCATCGCGGCCACGACCCCGGTTCGAGTGGGTCGACTCCCCGGCCAAGGCACTGCCGTTGGTCACCGGCTGGCCCACCCTCGATGACCTCTACGAGCGGATCCGGGATCCCCACCCGCACGGAACGCCGCCACTGGCCAGCGATCTCGCCATGGTCGTCTCCCAGCTACGCGCCGCGCTGAGCGCGGACGTCACGCACACCGACCCGGAGTTGTCCCCGGCGCGCATGGGCAAGACCAGGGAACCGTGGCCGGAACTGGCGCCGATGTCCGCGCTCGACCGCGGCGTTCCGCTCGCCGTGGTGCTGCACCAGGGCGTACGCACGGCGCTGCACCGGAGCCTCGCGCACGGTTTTCGGCTACCCGTACGCGCGGCACTCGCCGGTGGCACGCCGCTGCCGGTGTGCTGGTACGGGCAGCAGGACGCCTCCTGGATCGCCTACTACGACGTGCTGCGTCGACTCGGCCTGGCCTGGTACGGACCGGACGAGGGCGAGCACCTCGACGTCTGGGCCGGCCTGGCCCGCTCCTGCGGCTGGTGGTGGCCCGGTGAGAACGTCTGTGTCATGGTGGACCGCCCCGAGATGGTACGCACCGAGCCGGTTCCCGGGACGGTGCACGATCAGATCCGGCTCCAGCCTCGCGGCGTGCGCTACCGCGACGGCTGGCAGCCACTCCTGACCTCGTGACCTGAGCGGACAGCCGGGCCGGGACGAGGCGACCTGCCCGTTCCGGCCCGCTCCGCCGGTGGAGCAGGGGCTACCGGCGACCGTCCTACCTGGACCGGCAGGCGACGGCTCAGCCCTGGCGCAGCCCGGCGACGCCCTCGCGCAGGTCGTGCTGGCTGATCGGGCCGACCGGGCCGGCACCGGTCGCCTCCGCCATCGCCTTGGCCAACTGCACCCGGCGCAGCACCTCGCGGATGTCGGCGCCGGTGAGGCCGGGGGTGAGCGCGGCCAGGTCCGCCGGGTCGACGTCCTCGGCGAACATCCGGAAGCCGGCCCGTTCGTGCTTGGTGATCAACTCCCGGATCATCTTGGCGATGATCTCGGCGCGGCCCCGCTCGTCGGGCAGCGGGATGGCCACCTTGATGTCGAAGCGTCCGGACCGGGTGAGTGACGCGTCCACCCGGTGCGGGAAGTTGGTGGTCGCCACCACGATGACGTTCGGGTTCTCCTCGATCAGCGTGTTCATCTCCTGCTTGAAGATGCCCGCGACCGCGTTGACCGCCTGGCTGGCGGCGTCCCCGCCCGCCCCGGCGTAGCTGATGATGCTGTCGAACTCGTCGAAGAGCATCACCGTGGGCTCCCGGTACCGCCGGGCGTCCCGGAAGATCTGCTTGATGTTGCGCTCGGAGCCGCCGAGGTACTTGTCCAGGATCTCCGGGGTGCGGATCTCGACGAACTCCGCGCCGATCTCGTTGGCCAGGGCCCGGGCCAGCATGGTCTTGCCGGTGCCCGGCGGGCCGTACATGAGGATGCCCTGCGGCCGGCGGGCCCCCCAGCGGGCCAGCACGGCCGGATGCCGGAAGGAGATCGCGATCTCCCGGAACCGGGCGACCACCTCGTCGAGGCCGCCGACCATGTCCAGGGTGACCGTCTCGCTGCGCGGGGCGGCGGTGGCGACGACCGGCCCCGCCGGCCGGCCGAGCAGGTACGTACGCCCGCGCAGCACCCGCGGCTCCGGGGTGTCGCCGGCCAGTTCCCGCACGGCCTGGAACACCAACCCGATCATGGCCCGCAGGTGCGCCGGAGTCACCACGGCGCTGGCGACCGACCCGCGGACGATGCTGGTGTGGCCGCCGTCGGGCGTCTCCCGGTGCTCGACGTCCGGGCGCAGGCCCAGCTCCTCGGCCTGGCGCAGCACCGCCGCGCCGGCCTCGTCGGGGTCGGCGACCACGGTCGGCCCGGTGGCGACCAGGCCGAGCCGGCGGGTCGCCTCGGCGGCCACCCGGCCCGCGCCGGCCACCACCCGGCCCGCCGTCGGGTCGGCGGCGGCGAGCCGGCGGGCGAGCAGCACCCCGGCCGGGCCGACGGCCCCCAGCGCGAACAGCCCGGAGGCCCGGCCGCCGGGCGTGCTGCGCACCTCGGCGTCGAAGCGGTGGGTCGGCACGGTGTCGGTCTCGACCACCCGGATCGTGAGCCGCACGTCGCGCACCGGCGCCGGGAACACGCACCCGTTGAACAGCTCCACTGGGCCGGCGCCGGCCGTGGTCAGCAGCGCCGCCGCGTCCAGCAGCGTCACCTGGGCGCCGAACAGGTCGAAGCGCTCGGCGTCCGGCCGAAGGTCGTACTTCTGCTGCGTCATGCGAACCACGCCCCTCGCCCCACGGTGCCAGGTGTTGCCGCGGCAAGTCTGACAGCTGCCCCGGGCGACCGCCACTGTTCGCCGCCCTGGTCAGCAGCGGTCTGGCGGCCCGCCCTGTCGTGACTGAAGTGATGTCGTCCGGGGGGAAGGCCCGGAAGAGCGTGACACCTGTGAGGTATCAATATGACTGAGAGGTATCACGCTCGAAGAGGTGTCGCTCCGCCGCGGCGCGGTCACCGCCGGCGCCGGTGACCGCCGGCGGGACGGGTGACCGCCGGGCCGGCCCCGGGCGAGGATCGTCGAGGTCAGGCGGGCGAGCCGGCCAGCGCCGGCACCGGGGCCTCCGCCGGCCCGCCGTCGATCGGCCGGTCCTGGACCGGTCCGGCCTCGCGGCGGTTGGGCAGGGAGAGCCGGATGACCTTCCACCAGGCCGAGGCGACCTGCCGGGGCAGGGAGCCGGTGGTGTACGTCAGCCCGTACCGGTCGAAGAGGTCGCGGACCTTGGGGGCGATCTCCTGGTAGCGGTTGCTGGGCAGGTCGGGGAAGAGGTGGTGCTCGATCTGGAAGGACAGGTTGCCGGTCATGATGTGCATCAGCTTGCTGCCGCTGATGTTGCCGGAGCCGAGCATCTGCCGCAGGTACCACTCGCCGCGGGTCTCTCCCTCGATGGAGGTCTTCTCGAAGGTCTCCACCCCCTGCGGGAAGTGCCCGCACATGATCACTGAGTGGCTCCACAGGTTGCGGAGCAGGTTCGCGGTGAAGGTGGCGGCCAGGGTGCTCAGGAAGGACGGGCCGGAGAGCAGCGGGTGCACGACGTAGTCCTTGAGCACCTGCCGGCGGATCTTGCGGCCGACCGCCCGGGCCCGCTTGCGGAACTCGGGGGCCTTGTGCCGGCCGTTCTTGAGGTTGTGGCCCAGCTCCAGGTCGTACGCGGCGATACCGTATTCGAAGAAGCACGCGTTGACGAAGTTGTAGAAGGGCTGGCCCAGGTGCGCCGGGTGCCACCGCTGGTCCTCGTCGACCCGCATGATGCCGTACCCGAGGTCGTTGTCCTTGCCGAGCACGTTGGTGTACGTGTGGTGCAGCTCGTTGTGTGAGTGCTTCCACTGGGCGGCGGGCGAGACGTGGTCCCACTCCCAGACCGTCGAGTGGATCTTCGGGTCGCGCATCCAGTCCCACTGGCCGTGCAGGACGTTGTGCCCGATCTCCATGTTCTCCAGGATCTTCGCCACCGTGAGGCCGGCGGTGCCCACCAGCCAGGCCGGCGGGAAGAGCGAGAAGAGCAGCACCGCCCGGCTGCTGATCTCCAACGACCGCTGCGTCTTGATCACGCGACGGATGTAGGCCGCGTCCCGCTCCCCCCGGCTGGCGATCACCTCGTCGCGGATGGCGTCGAGCTCCTTGCCGAGCGTCTCGATGTCCTCGGCGCTGAGGTGTGCGATGGGGTTGCGGGCCTTCTTTTGGATCGCGGTCACGTGTGGTTCCTCCGTCAGAGTTCGATGTCGCAGGGGCCGGCCGCCGCCGACACGCAGGTCTGGATGAGCACCCCGTCGCCCGGCTCGGCCGTGGTCAATTCCCCGTTGCGCAGGTCTCGCACCGCACCATCCCGAAGTGGCGCCACACAGCCGAAGCAGATGCCCATCCGGCAGCCGGACGGCATCAGCACCCCGGCCTGCTCGCCGGCCTCGAGGATGGGGGTGGCCCCGTCGGCCGCCACGGTGACCGCCGAGCGGGCGAAGCTCACCATGCCGCCCTCGCCGACCGCGGCGACCGAGCGGCGGAACCGCTCGATGTGCAGCCGGTCGGCGGCTCCGTGCGACGCCCAGCGCTCCTGCAGCGCGTCGAGCAGCCCGACCGGCCCACAGGCCCAGGTCTGGCGCTCCAGGTGGTCGGGGACCAGGTCGGCCAGCTCGTCCGGGCCGAGCAGCCCCTCGACCTCGGTGTGCCGCTCCACGAGTCGGATGACACCACGGGCGGCGAGCTCCCGCACCTCGGCGCCGAAGATCACGTCCTCCGGACGGGGAGCGGAGTGCACCAGCACCACGTCCGCGTCGCTGTGCGCGCCGGCCCGCAGCATCCCCATCACCGGGGTGACGCCGCTGCCGGCGGTGACGAAGAGCAGCTGCCGCGGCGCCGCCGCCGGCAGCACGAAGTCACCCTGCGCCTGGTCGAGCTGGACGATGGTGCCGGCCCGGACCCGGCGGACCAGGTGGTTGCTGACCTTGCCGTCCGGGATGGCCTTGACGGTGATCGTGATGCAGCGGTCCGGGCGTCCGGGCGGCGAGGTCACCGAGTACGCCCGCCACTGGCGGACCCCGTCGACGTCCACCCCGAGCCGGACGTACTGGCCGGGGGTGTGCCCGCGCCACCCGCGGCCGGGCCGGATGACCACCGTCGCCGCGTCCGCGGTCTCCGGCTCGACGGCCACGATCCGCCCGCGCAGCTCCGCGCCGGCGCGCAGCGGCGCGACCAGGTCGAGGTAGTCGTCCGGCAGCAGCGGGGTGGTGACCGTCTCGGCGAGGCGCAGCAGCCTGTCCCGGAAGGAGACCTTCGCGGGAGGACGCGGGACAGTTGTGGTCATACAACCAGCGTGGCCGCCCTGATCGCATAACATCTTGACCGGCTAAGGTGAATTGTCCAAGGGTTTTTGTTCGGGGAGTACAAGAATGTCGGACGAAACCGGTACGACCCGCTGGGCGGCACACCTGGAACTGGACGAACAGGTCGCCGGCCGGCTACTCGACCGGCTGCCGCTGGTCGCCGAGCGGACGGTCAGCGCGATCACCGCCGAGGTGCCCAGCTACTCCGGCGCCCTCACCGGCTCCATGCGCGAGAAGATACAGAACGCGGTACGCATCGCGCTGGGCACGTTCCTCCAGCTCATCAAGGGCGCCCAGGCCACCGATCCGAGCACCCCGCTGACCCCGGCGCTGGAGGCGGCGTACGCGCTGGGCAGCGGCGAGGCCCGCTCCGGACGCAGCATGGACGCGCTGCTTGCCGCGTACCGGGTGGGGGCCCGGGTGGCCTGGCGCGAGGTCTCCACCACCACCGTACGCAGCGGCCTCGCCGCCGGGACGGTGGCCGAGTTCGCCGAGCTGATGTTCGCCTACATCGACGAGCTCTCCGCGGCCAGCGTGGCCGGGCACGCCGACGAGCTGGCCAGCGCGGGCCGGGTCCGGCGGCGCGACCTGGAGCGGCTGACCCAGCAACTGCTCGCCGCCGAGCCGGAGGAGACGCTGCGCCGCAGCGCCGACCGGGCGGACTGGCCGCCGCCGCAGACCCTGACCGTCGTGCTGCTGCCGCGCAGCAACGTCCGGGCGGTCCTCGCCCTGCTCAGCCCGCAAACCCTGGAGAGCGAGGAGGACCTGCCGGGGGTGGAGCTGGCCGAGGAGATGGGGGTGCTGCTGGTGCCCGACATGCACGGCCCGCGACGCCGCCAGCTGACCCGGCTGCTGCACGGGCACCGGGCGGTGCTGGGCCCGGTCCGCCCGTGGACGCGGGTGAGCCGCTCGTACCAGCGGGCCGCCCGGGCGCTGGCCCTCGGGCTCGGCCCGGGCCACCGCGGCCCGGCGCTCGACACCGAACAGCACCTGGCCCAGCTGGTGCTCAGCATGGACCCGGAGGGCCTGGCCGACCTGCGCGCCCAGGTGCTGGAGCCGCTGTCCGGCCTGCCCCCGGCAACCGCGCAACGCCTCGCCGAGACGCTGCGCTCCTGGCTGCTGCACCAGGGGCGGCGGGAGGACGTGGCGGCGGACCTCTTCGTCCACCCGCAGACCGTCCGCTACCGGATGGGC
Source organism: Micromonospora sp. NPDC050686 (assembly GCF_040654475.1). Classification (NCBI taxonomy): domain Bacteria; kingdom Bacillati; phylum Actinomycetota; class Actinomycetes; order Micromonosporales; family Micromonosporaceae; genus Micromonospora; species Micromonospora sp. NPDC050686. The sequence goes on along the minus strand of NZ_JBFAID010000015.1, from coordinate 89,091 downwards.
AAGCTGCGGGAGCTGTACGGCGACAGGCTGCACGACCCGGCCGTCGTCCTGGACCTCACCCTCGCGCTGGCCGTCCCGCCCCCGGTCGCGGCCGAGGACTGAGCAGGCGCCCGACCGGCCGGATCGACTGGGACACGCGTCGGCCCGCCACGCGGCACGTGGCGGGCCGGCGAAGTGGGTCGGTCAGAGCCGACGACGGCCGTACGCCCCGGCGACCAGCCAGACGCCTGCGGCGGCGAAGAGGACCTGGAGCAGCAGCTCGATCCAGTCGATGCCGCGGGTGTCGGCGACGCCGAACGCCCCGGCCACCAGCGTGCCGAGGATGGCGGCCACCACACCGATCAGCAGGGTGAGCCAGATCGGGATCCGCTGCTTGCCCGGCACCACCAGGCGGCCCAGCGCACCGATGATCAGACCGATGACAATGGCGGTGAAGAAGCCGGTGATTTCCACGTGATCGTCCTTCCCAGGGTTGCGTTCGGCGTCGCTCATGCCCGCAACGGGAGCTGACCGAAACCGACCGGCCCCGGAAGCGGCCGATTTGTCATGGGACTGTCATCTACCCGTGGGTGGGCTGTCATCGGCCGGGTGAGCCCCGCCACAGCCGAGCAGCGCGAGGTCGTCACCCCACGCGTCGACCACCTCCCCCAGCCCGTGCCGGCGGGCCAGCCGCACCACCTCCGGGGCCAACCCCACCGGGTCGCGCAACGCCCGCCCCGGCAGGTCCGCCGCGCCCCACGGCGCCGGCAACGGGTACGTCGCCAGCTCCCACCGCAGGTACCTGTTGTACGGACGCAGCCGCCCGTGCACGGCGAACACGGTGTCCAGCAGCCAGGAGACGCTCTCCCGGGCGTCCAGCTCGGCGGCCACCGGATCCCCGGCCCGCCGGCTCTTCGCCGACCGGTACGCGAGGTTGAGGTACCCGTCGAGCGCCTCCCGGGCCAGCATGCCCGCCTCCGCCACGGTGGGCACCGCCTGCCGGTGGACCAGCTCGGCGACGCCACCGTCGAGCCGGTCCAGCAGCACCCGCGCGCCCCGGTAGGCGTACCGCTGCCACCGGTCGGTGGTGTCGGCCAGCTCGTCGACCGTGCAGACGATCTCGTCCAGCTCGCGGCTGCGCCGGGTCCGGGTCCACCGGCCGCCGCGTTCCCGGACCACCACGATCACGTCCACATCCGACCACCGGGTCGCCATCCCGCGGGCGTGCGAGCCGGTCAGCACCAGCCCCACCACGGCGGAGTCGGCCTCGGCCCGGCCGCGCAGTTCGTCGAGGGCTTTCATGCCCGCAGTCTGCCGGCGCCGGCAAGCGGGTTTCCGCCCGGCCGCTCAGGCCACGTGGGTCAGGTAGCCGGCGATCGCCTCGTCGAGCACCTCCCGGCCCGGCCGCTGCCACACCTGCTCGGCGAAGACCTCCACCTCGACCGGTCCGGTGTAGCCGGCGGCGTCCACCGCCTCCCGGAACCGGCGCAGCTCGACGCAGCCGGCGCCGGGCAGCCCCCGGCGGTGAGCGCCGGGTCGAAGGCAGGCCCCCGCCAGTGCAGCAGCACCGGGCCGTCCGCCTCGGCGAGCAGGCGACCGTAGACGTCCAGGTAGTCGTCGGCGGAGCGGGCCGTCGCGGCGAGGTGACGGCTGCACATCAGCACCGGCCGGGCGCCGGCGGCCTGCACGTCGGCCAGTTGCTCGGCGTACGCCTTGCGGATCTCGTCCAGGGCCGCCGGGCCGGCGGACAACTGGTCGGTGGCGACGCCCGCGCAATTCGCGCCGCCGGCCTAGCGGGCCGCCCGCGCCGAGCGGCGGATCAGCTCCCGGGCCGTCGGGTGGTCCAGGCCCATGCCGCGCTGCGCGGTGTCCATCGCCTCGGCCACCCCGAAGCCGTACGACCACAGGTGCCGACGAAAGGCGAGGGTGGCGTCCCAGTCCAGGGCGGCCGGTGCGCCGGGCACGTTCTCGGCCCGCGGGTCGGCGACCACGTGCGCCGCGGCGTACGCGATCCGGCCGGTGAACGGCTCCCGCGGCGTGGCGTGCGCGGCGCCCCGACCGGTCAGGGTCAGCGGCCCGTCGGGCAGGGTGACGGTGGTGTTCACGCCGGCTCACCGCCGGTCAGCTCGGTGACCTCGACCCGCCGGCCCGCGCGGGCCGACCGCAGGCCCAGCTCCGCCAGCTGCACGCCGCGCGCGCCGGCCCACAGGTCCCAGGTGTACGGGGCGTCCTCGGCGACGTGCCGCAGGAACATCTTCCACTGCTCCTTGAAACCGTTGTCGTACTCCTCGTTGTCCGGCACGTCCTGCCACTGCGACCGGAAGTCGTCGGCGCCGGGCAGGTCCGGGTTCCACACCGGCTTCGGGGTGGTGGCCCGGTGCTGCACCCGGCAGTGGCGCAGCCCGGCGACGGCGCTGCCCTCGGTGCCGTCGACCTGGAACTCGACCAACTCGTCGCGGTTGACCCGGACCGCCCAGGAGGAGTTGATCTGGGCGACGACCCCGCCGTCGAGTTCGAAGATGGCGTACGCGGCGTCGTCGGCGGTCGCCTCGTACGGGCGGCCCCGCTCGTCCCAGCGGCGCGGGACGTGGGTGGTGACGTGGGCGGTGACCGCGCGCACCGGCGCGAAGATCTGCTCCAGCACGTAGTGCCAGTGCGGGAACATGTCGACGACGATGCCGCCGCCGTCGGCCGTCCGGTAGTTCCAGCTGGGCCGTTGCGCCTCCTGCCAGTCCCCCTCGAACACCCAGTAGCCGAACTCGCCGCGGACCGACAGGATCCGGCCGAAGAACCCACCGCGGACCAGCCGGTCGAGCTTGCGCAGGCCGGGCAGGAAGAGCTTGTCCTGCACCACGCCGTGCCGGACCCCGGCCGCGTCGGCCGCCCGGGCCAGCTCCACCGCCCCGCCGAGGGTGGTGGCGATCGGCTTCTCGGTGTAGACGTGCTTGCCCGCGGCGATGGCCAGGCCGAGCGCCTTCTCCCGTTCGCTGGTCACCTGGGCGTCGAAGTAGACGGCCATGTCCGGCCGGGCGAGGGCCGCGCCGAGGTCGGTGGTCCAGTCGGTGAGCCCGTGCCGCCGCGCGACGTCGCGCAGCTTCGCCTCGTTGCGCCCCACCAGGAGCGGCTCCGGCCAGAGCCGGCCCCCGCCACGCAGCGGCAGACCACCCTCCTCGCGGATCGCGAGCAGGGAACGGACCAGGTGCTGCCGGTAGCCCATCCGCCCGGTCACGCCGTTCACGACGATCCCGATCGGGACACGTGCCGTCATCGCCCCTCCAGGTAAGCGCTTCCGCCGGCGCCCGGTTCGTCCCGGGCGGCCGGTCAACCTCGTCCCGGGTGGTCCGGCGGGGGCGGGTGGCCGCGTCGCCACCGCCCCCGCCGGGCCGATTCAGGCCGGCGTACCGGTCACGGTGAAGTGACGCGCCCGGCCGATGTTGTCGAACGAGCCGAACCCGACCCGCCCGGAGCCGAAGGTGGTGTCCGTCGCGGTCATCAGCGGGTCCCGGCTGCCGTCGACGTAGACGGCGATCTCCCCGGTGGCCGGCAGGTGCCGGACCCGCACCTGGTGCCACTCGGCGTCGGTGATCGCCGGGTTGGCGCCCCGGGACCGACCGTTCCACTGCGCGTCGATGCGCTCCCGGTCGGCGTTGTTCACCTTGAAGATGCCGTTGTGCGGATAGATCGTGTTGTCGGTGGAGAGATGGGCGTAGTAGTACTCGGTGTCCGAGCGCCAGCCGAAGACGACGATCACGTCCCGGTTGCTGACCTCCACCGGCGTGTCCAGCCGTACCCGCGCCTCGACGTCCACGGAGGACCAGGCCGGCCCCTTGGTCAGCACCGCGTACTCGAACGGGCGGCGCGGGCCGGGCCGGCTCTCCCCGGCCTCGGCGAGGATCACCTGGTCGTGCTCGAACCGCCACTTCGCCGGGGTCACCGGCGCCCAGTTGCCCGCGCCCCCGGTGTGCACCACCTTGGCGCGGCCGACCGGGCCGTCGGCGACGGTACGGGTGCCGGTCACCTGCCAGACCTTGCCGTTGGCCTTGGCCAGGAGGTAGAGCTCGCCGGCCCGGTCGGTGCCGAAGCGCAGGTCCACCCGGTTCGGGTCGCCGGGCGCGCCGGGCGCGGAGAGGTCCTGCATCCGCACCGGGTCGCCGGCGGCGGTGAACAGGGCGAGCCGGTGGATGGTGGCCAGGCCCCTGCCGCGGCGCATCTCGCTGGCCTCGGTGTAGAGCACCTTGCCGTCGACCAGGTCACCGAAGACGTACTTGCCGCGCAGGGCGGGCAGCTCGCGACCGCGGTAGACGAAGCCGCCGGCCACCGCCACCCCCACGTCCGAGGTGCAGTTCCAGCCGGGTGCGGGGTCGTGGTCGTACGCGGCGACCGGGTAGGTGTAGCCGTACCGCTCGTCGTCGGCGGGCAGCGGGTAGAGCCGGTCGCAGGGGTTGGTCGGGGTTCGGTCGAAGACCCAGGAGCCCTCCCGCTCGCTCCAGCCGAAGTTGTCGCCGGGCCGCACCTCGTAGATCGCCTCGATGGCGTGCTCGCCGATGTGCCCGAGGTACATCCGGCCGGTGGCCCGGTCCCAGCTGAACCGGTGCGGGTCGCGGAAGCCCACCGCGTAGATCTCGCCGAGCGCGCCGTCCCGCCCCACGAACGGGTTGTCGGCGGGGATGCCGTACCGGCCGTTGGCGGAGTCGGTGCCTCCGGGGTCGATGCGCAGCAGCTTGCCGTGCGGCATCGCCAGGTTCTGCGGGTCGGTGTTGCGTACGCCGAGGCCGCCGTCGCCGACGGCCAGGTAGAGCAGCCCGTAATCGCGGTCGCGCGGCCGGGCGGTCGGGTTGAAGTTGACCTCCTGGATGCCGTGGATCTGGCCGCCGAAGCCGATCCGCAGCACCTCCCGGCGGCTGCCGGCGAAGGTGTCCGCGGCCGGGTTCGTCGCCGTCCACTCGGTGATCACGCCGTGGTAGATGGTGCCGGCCTGGGCGTGGTCGGGGACCTTGGTGGTGGCCGACGCCTGCTCGGTGTGGATGGTGTAGAAGCGGCCGTTGCGGCCGAAGTCCGGGTGGAAGGCGACGTACCCGAAGCCCTGGCCGAGGCCGCGGCCGGAGAAGAACTGCGGCGCGAAGGTGGCGGCCACGTCGAGGTAGACCCGCGGCACGCCGTCGCGCACCAGGTAGAGGTTGCCGTTGAGGTCGGGTACGGCCCGCCGGCCGGAGCCGTCCGGCAACTCCATGATGGTGTTGATCCGGGCGGTACGCATCAGCCGCTGGTCCACCGGGGCCGGGTTCGGGAACGACTGCGGGAAGCTGGCGTACTCGGTGAGCACCAGCCCGAGACGGGACTGTTCGGGCGTCTGCGGGATCGGGTCGTACACCGGGGCGTCGGCGGCCCGGGCGGGGCCGGCGATCAGGGTGGCCAGGACGAGGGTGGCGGCGGTGAGGGCGGCCGTGAACGCGGATCTGCGGGTGCCGTGCCGGCCGCGGGTTCGGTGGAGCACGCGGGTCTCCTTATCGGTGGGGCGGTGCCGAGGGTGGTCAACGGGCCATGAGCTGGTACTGCTTCTCCACGTCGCGCGCGGAGACGACGGTGTCGAGGAACATCAGCGCGTCCATCCGGCAGTCGCAGGGGTTGCGCTCCAGGTTGTTCTGCGGGAAGCTGCCGCCGATCTTGATGCCGCGAGGATCGGTGGCGGAGGTGACGTGCGGGCCGGGGCCGGAGACCCGCCACGGGTCGTCGTCGCGGGTGTAGAAGCCGGGCACGGGCCGCCCGTCGCGGTAGAGCCCCAGCTCGCCGGTGGTGAAGTCGAAGGTGGCCGCGAGGTGCACCCACTCCCCCTTCGGCAGCAGCGTGCGCCAGTCCTCGTGGGCGGCGAAGGTCTGCGACAGGCCGCCGTCGAGTCGCCGGCCGAGCGCGACCAGCCGCAGCTCGCCGTCGACGTCGATCAGCTCCAGCAGCGCCCGTACGCCGTGCCCGTCGGAGTCGCCGGTGAGGATGCCGGCCAGCCCGATCGCGTTGAACCGGTCCGCCGGGTCGGGGGTGGTGGAGTTGGGCTTCGGGCCGTCCATCTCCCGCTTGAACCAGCCCATGATGGTGGTGCCCTCGGCGCCGGCGAAGGGCCGCAGGGTGCGTACTCCACTGGCCGACCAGATGCCGGCCTTCCAGTCGTCGTTGCCCGCCGCCGCCGGGTCGATCTGGCGGGTCTGCACCGCGTGGCCGCTGCCCGGGTAGGCGTGCTCCCGCACCCGCATCGCCGCGCCGCCGTTGACCAGCTCGATCTCGGTGCCGGAGCGGCCCAGGTCGCGTTCGAGGGCGGGATCGCCCGGGACCGGGTGGTCGAAGTCGTAGTAGGCGACCAGGGACGGCCGCAGGGCGGGATGGACGTCGCGGGCGGCGGCTGGTCCGGCCGGCGTGGGCGGAGCCGCCGCGCCGGGCGGTTCGGCCAGCGCGGGCGGCGCCGCGGCACCGGCCAGCAGGCCGGTCGCCAGCAGTGCCGCGGTGGCGGTCGCCGCCCGTCGGGTTCTGGTCATGGCGTACACCTCGTTTCGGGTCGCGGCGGGTCCGGCGACGCGCCTGCGGTCCAGGGCTGCGGCGTCGCCGGCCGCCGGGTCGGACGGGGGGCTCACCGTTTCGGCGCGGGCACCGGCTCGGCGGGACGTCCGCCGAGGTACAGCTCGCCCAGTTGGGGGTCGGCGAGCAGCGCGCCCGCCGGCCCGGAGACGTGTACGCGCCCGAGGTCGAGCACGCACCCGAGGTCGGCGTTCTCCAGCGCGCGCCGGGCGTTCTGCTCGACGAGCAGCACCGCCGTGCCGGCGTCGCGCATCCGCACGACCTGTTCGAACACCGTGGCGGTCGCCTTCGGGTCCAGCCCCATGGACGGCTCGTCGAGGAGCACCACCCTGGGGTCGACCATCAGCGACCGGGCGAACTCCACCTGCTTCTGCTGACCGCCGGAGAGCAGGCCGGCCAGGGCGCCCCAGCGCTGGGCGACCACCGGGAAGAGTTCCCTGACGAACGCGGCCCGCTCGGCGAGCACCGCCCGGTCGCGCAGCGTGTAGCCGCCGAGCAGCACGTTCTCTGCCACGGTCATCTCGCGGAAGACGCTGTGCCCCTGCAGGACGTGGGCCACGCCGTGACGCAGCATCCGCTGCGGGCCGTGCCCGGTGACGTCCTCGCCACCGACCAGGATCCGGCCGGAACGCGGCCTGAGCAGGCCGCTGGCCACCTTGAGCACGGTGGACTTGCCGGCCCCGTTCGGGCCGACCAGGCAGACGATGCTGCCGGCCGGTACGGCGACGCTCAGTCCGCGCAGCACCGGCGCGGCCCGCCCGTAGCCGGCCTGGATGTCGACGAGTTCGATCTCAGACGCCAAGGTATGCCCCCAGGACGCGTTCGTCGGTACGGATCAGCGACGGCGGGCCCTCGGCGATCGGCCGGCCCCGGTCGAAGACCACGATGTGGTCGCTGACGCTCATCACCAGGTCCATGTTGTGCTCGACGATCACAAAGGTGCGCCCCTCCGCGTTCAGCTCGCGGACCAGCGTGCCGATCCGGTCCAGCAGCGCCGGGTTGACGCCGCCGGCCGGCTCGTCGAGCAGCACCGTCTCGGGGTCGCTCATCAGCACGCCGGCGAGCTCCAGCAGCTTCTGCTGCCCCCAGGACATGGTGCGGGCCTCGGCGTCGGCCAGGTGCTCGATGCCGAGCCGGGTCAGCCAGCCCCGGGCCCGGTCCAGTTCGGTCCGCCCCCGGGCACCGCGCAGGTGGCCGCCCAGCCCGGCGGGTCGGACCGCCGCCAGGACGTTCTCCAGCGCGGACATCCGCGGGAAGACCCGGCACAGCTGAAAGGTCCGGCCGATGCCGGCCCGCGCGATCGCGTGCGGCGCCCGTCGGGTGATCTCCCGACCCCGGTAGGTGGTCCGGCCGGAGTCGGGACGGATCATCCCGGTGATGCAGTTGAAGAAGGTGGTCTTGCCCGACCCGTTCGGTCCGATGAGCGCGTTCACCTGCCCGGGCCGGAAGGTCACCGTGGCGCCGTCCAGCGCCGCCACGCCACCGAACGCCTTGCTCAGGCCGACGGTCTCCAGGCTGCGTGTCTCAGTCATGGCGCACCACCGCGCCCGGCCCGTCGCCCGCTCATTCCTGGTCCTCCGTCGAGTGGGTGCGGCCACCGGTGGCGACCGGCCGGCGCTGCCGCGGCGCCTCGCCGGCCGTGCGGCGCTGCTCGCGCAGTTGCGCCGCGGTGACCTCGCGGATGGAGTTCTGCGCCGGGCGCAGGATCCGGGCGGCCAGTGCGCCGACGGCCGGCAGCACGCCGTCGGGCATGAAGAGCACCACCAGGGCGAGCAGCACGCCGGTGGCCACCAGATGCAGCGGGCTGTTGCCGAACTCCACCTTGAAGTACTCCAGGGCGATGCCGACCACCAGCGCCCCGACCACCGGCCCGAACAGGTGCCGCACCCCGCCGAGCAGGGCCATCAGCACCAGGTACGAGCCGGTCAGGATGGAGAACTGGAACACCGGGTCCAGGTCGCCGAACCAGAGCGCGTAGAGCCCTCCGGCCAACGCGGTGAAGCCGGCCGAGACCACGAACACCACCAGCTTGTACGCGAAGGTCGGGGTGCCCAGTGCCTCCGCCTTGTCCTCGTCCTCCCGGATCGCCTTGAGCCCGAGGCCGAACCGCGAGCGGTCGACCAGCCACCAGGCCAGCAGCGCGAGCCCGAGCAGGCCGGCGAAGAGGAAGTAGAAGACCCGGTGGTGCTCGGGGCGCAGCAACCCGGGGAACGGTCGCGGCACGACCAGGCCCCGCGAGCCGCCGGTGAGCGACGCCCAGCTCTGGAACACCAGCAGCATGATCAGCACCAGCGCGATGGAGACGATGACGAACGACGCCCCGCGCACCCGCAGCGCGGCGTAGCCGATCGGCACGGCGAGGGCGGCGACCAGCAGCGCCGCCACCACCAGCGCCACGAAGCTGGGCAGGCCGGCGCGGGTGACGAGCAGGGCGGTGCCGTAGCCGCCCAATCCGGCGAGCGCGCCGTGGCCGAGCGAGATGTAGCCGGTGAACCCGCCGACGAAGTTCCACGAGGTGGACAGCACCGCGTAGTTCAGTACCACGACGCCGGCGGACAGGACGTACGGGTTCGGCGCGAGCGACGGGAAGGCGAGCACCGCCGCGGCGAGCAGCAGCACGGCGGCCACCTGGGCGATCCGGCCGAGCCGGCGGCCACGCTCCCCGCCCGGCGTGGCGGGGACGTCCTCCACGGGCGGGGCGGCGGCGGTGGCCGGCCCGAACGGGGCGGCGGCGGTTTCAGAAGCGCTGGGCAAGGCGACCTCCGAAGAATCCCTGTGGCCGGAACGCCAGCGTGGCGAAGAGAGCGAGGTAGAAGATGGTCTGGGCCCAGGTGGTGCCGAGCGGGATCTGCAGCAGGCTCTGCGCCAGCCCCAGCACCATCGCGGCGATCGCCGCGCCGGGCACGCTGCCCAGCCCGCCCACCACGATGATCGCCATCAGCGGGCCGATCCAGTGCCAGTGCAGGGACGGGTAGATGGTGGTGTCCAGGGCCAGCGCGGTGCCGCCGATGGCGGCGGTGGCCAGACCCAGGCCGAAGCCGTACCCGGCAACCCGGTCGGTCTCGATGCCGACCAGCCGGGCGGCGTCGCGGTGCTGGATGGTGGCCCGCAGCGCCCAGCCGAAGGTGGTCTTCTTCAGCACCAGGTACAGGCCGGCCAGTGCCACCGCGGCCAGGCCGAACGCGATCAGCTTGACCACCGCCACCCGGGCCCCGAACAGGCCGAAACTGGCCGAGCCGTAGCCGAGCTGGATGCGCCGCTGGGTGCCGGTGAACGCGTACCCGAGCAGGCCCTCGATGACCACCGCGATGGCGAAGGTCAACAGCACCGACATCATGGTCAGGGTGACCGGGCGCAGCCGGGCCAGCAGCAGCCGTTGCAGCGCCACGCCGCAGGCGAAGAAGAGCGGCACCGTGACGATCATGGACAGCAGCGGGTCCACGCCCAGCCGGGTGTGACTCCACCAGGCCAGGTACGCGGCCAGGATGAGGAACGCCGAGTGGGCGATCATCACCACCCGCATGATGCCGAAGTAGAGGGTCAGGCCGGCCGCCAGGAGGGCGTAGAGCCCGCCCAGCAGCAGGCCGAGGATGATGGTCTGGAGGAGCAGCGCGCCGGAGGGCATCGCGGTCACCAGCCCGGCTTCGGATAGACCGGCTCGGCCTCCCGGGCGTCCTCCGGCAGCACGATCTGGATCTCGCCGCCCACCCACTGCTGGATCATGTGGGCGCCCTTGGGCTTGCCGGTCTCGTCCCAGGAGAGCGGGCCGACCACGGTCTCCACCGTGTTGCCGCGCACCCACTCGACCAGCTTGCGCTGGCAGTCGCCCTGCTCGGCGCAGCCGACCGCGCTGACCGCCGCGGCGACGACCTGGCCGGTGGTGTACGCGTTGGCCTCGTCCTCCTCGGGCGGGGAGCCGAACTGGGCGGTGTACTTCTCGACGAACTCCTTGTTGCTCGGGTACGGCGCCTTCTGGGTGTACCCGGTCGGGGCGATGATGCCCTCGGTCTTGTTGCCGACCGCCCTGGCGAACTCCGGGTTGGTCGGCGCGGTGGAGAAGGCGGCGAGCCTGGGCTGGTAGCGGAGCTGCTGGAGGGCGACGATCAGGTTGACGCCGTCCTGGTACTGGGAGCCGCCGACCACCATGTCCGCCCTGGACGCGGCGATCTTCGCGGCGATGCTGCCGAAGTCGGTGGTGTTCGGCGGGTACACCTCGTCCACCACGGTCCTGATCCCGCCGGCCTCCAGCTTCGCCTTCAGTCCGTACGCGGTGCCCTGCGCGAACGGGTCGTCCATGGCCGCGTACGCCGCGGTCCTCGGCCGCTGGTCGGCGGGCAGCGCGAGCAGGTACTCGGCCAGGTGGTTGTAGTGGTCGTCGGCGACGGCGGGGGCGGCGTAGAAGAGGTTCTTGAAGCCCTGCTGGAAGACCTCCTTGGCCGCGCCGGCCGGCTCGACGAAGAGCATGCCGTACTCCTCGGCGACCCGGGCCGCGGGCACCACCAGGCGGGTCGAGAAGGGGCCGACCACCACGTCGACCTCGTCCTTGCCGATCAGCTGCTCGTAGTCGGCGACCACCCGGTCGGCGTTGGACTGGTCGTCGAGGATCTTCAGCTCGATCATGCGGCCGAGCAGGCCGCCGTTGTCGTTGGTGATCTTCGCCCAGGCCTCGTATCCCCGCTGGACGCCCTTGCCGGGCTCGGAGAAGTCCCCGGTGAGCGGCAGCGAGATGCCGACCACGATGGGTTCGTCGCCGCCGGCCGCCTCACCGCCGTCGCCACCACAGGCTCCCAACGCGAGCGTCAGGGTCACGCCGAGGGCCGCCATCATCTGCAATCGCTTGACACGGGTCGTCATCCCGCAACGCTCCTTCGCCGGGACGGAAGCGCTTGCGTAAGCGCTTTCGCAGACTAGGCTGTGCTTTGCGCCACTGGCAATAGATGACCGTGTTTGTTTCTGGGGAGCTGCGGATGCCCAAGCCCGGCCCGAGGCTGCGCCTCGTCGATGTCGCCGAACGCGCCGGCGTCTCGCTGGCCACCGCCTCCCGCGCCCTGTCCGGACGGGACGGCGTGAGCGAGGAGGTCGCCAACCGCGTCCGGCAGGTGTCCCGGGAGCTGGGCTACGTGGCCAACCCGTACGCCCGCACCCTGGCCGGCGGGGCGAGCAACTCGGTGGGGCTGGTGGTGCACCAGGTCGACGACCCGTACTTCTCGGAGGTCGCCGGCGGGGTCATCCAGGTCGCCGCCGAGCAGGGGCTGCTGGTGCAGATCTGCCACTCCGGCCGGGACCCGGAGATCGAGCTGCGCCAACTGCGCCACCTCATCGCCCAGCGGGTCGGCATCATCCTCATCGCCGGGTCCGGCTACAACGACCCGCGGGTGGAGGCCGCGGCGCGGGCCGAGCTGGCCGAGTTCCAGCACGGCGGCGGCCGGGTAGCGGTGATCGGCCGGCACGCGCTGGGCGTCGACGCCGTCCTGCCCGACAACCAGGCCGGTGGGCGGGCGCTCACCGCGCACCTACTCGACCTGGGCCACCGGCGGATCGCGGTGGCCGCCGGCACCGCGCAGCTGACCACGGTCGCCGACCGGCTCGCCGGGGTCTCCGCCGCGCTGGCCGAACGCGGCCTCACCCTGACCGACCTGCCGGTGGTGCACTCGGACTTCACCCGCGACGGCGGCCGGGTGGCCGCCGAGCGGATCCTGCGCGAGCATCCGGCGACGACCGCGATCATCGCGCTCAACGACGCGATGGCGATCGGGGTGCTCGCCACGCTGCGCGCGCACCGGGTCGCGGTACCGGACCGGATGTCGGTGGTCGGCTTCGACGACGTGTCCGTGGCGGCTGATCTCGCCCCCAGCCTCACCACGGTACGGCTGCCGATGACCGACATGGGCCGGATGGCGCTCACCCTGGCGCTCAAGCCCCGCTCGGCCCGGCCCCGCCGCCGGGCGACCGGGCACTCGTTGCAGGTCCGCGACTCGACCGGGCCCGCCTCGGCCGACTGACCGCTTGTGACGGCTTGCCGGAGCGGGCCGGCGGACACCTTCCGGTGATCGAGGCCCCCAAAGGCGTTGAGCGTACGGCGCGAGCCGGGGAGAGTGGCCGGGTGAGCGGCAGAGGTCTGAATCCCGACGGGACCATCGCCCGGGAGGGCGCCCTGCACCGGGTGCGGGAGGGGTTCGTCCCGGTGGTCGAGGCGGCCCGGGCCCGGATCGCCGAGGTGTTCGGCGACGGCCGGCTGCACAGCGCGTACCTCTACGGCAGCGTCCCCCGTGGCACCGCCGTCCCCGGGGTGTCCGACCTGGACCTGCTGCTCGCCCTGCGGCGCGAGCCGGCCGACCTTCCTGCTCGCCCGGGAGACCAACGGTGATCTCGCCCTGGTGCTCCCCGGGTGGCGCGACCGGGCCGCGGGCGCCGGCACGGACGCCGCACGCCGGGCGCTGGCCCGGCTGATCGGCCGGCGCCTCGTCCGCACCGGCTTCACCCTGGTCATGCCGCGCTGGGGTGGCTGGATCAGCAACCTGGACCGGTGCACCGAGGTGTTCGGCGACTACCACCCCGAGCGGCTGGCGCAGATGCGGGTGGCCGCCGCCGTGGGACGCACACCCGGCGCGGACCCGGCGGTGCTGCGTCTCCTGATCGACGACCTTGCTCCCTGGCTCGCCGCCGAGTACACCGCCGTGCACGGCGAGAAGGCGCCGCGGCCGTGACGGCGCTCAGGTCGGGGTCGGCGGGTCGGGGGCGAGCAGGCCGGTCAGCAGGCTGCGCAGGGTGCGCTCGAACAGGTCCGCGCGGGGCGCGGGCACCGGGGGCTGGGCGAGGGCCGCGGCCAGGTGCGGGTACGCCGCCAGGTCCAGCGCGGGCAGTCCCGTCGCGGCGGTCGCCGCGGTGCGGGCGAAGAGGGTGACCACTCCGGTCATCATCGCGATCGCCTCGAACTTGGCGGCGACCGGGCAGCGTAGCGGGGCCAGGATCCGCAGGCAGTCGTCGAACCAGGCCAGGGTCTCGGGGCCCATGCCCGACGGTCGGTGCGCCACGTCGAGCAGCCATGGGTGCCGCTGGTAGAGGGCGAGTTGCCGGCGGGCCTGCCGGAGCATGCCGTCCAGCGGGTCGCCGTCCGCCGTGGGGTACGGCCGCAACTCCCCCACCACCCGGTCGGTCATCAGGTCCAGTAGGTCGTCCCGGGAGGACAGGTAGCGGTAGAGCGATCCGGCGCCGGTGCCCAGGGTGGTGGCGACGGCCCGCATGGACACCGCGGCGAGCCCTTCGGCGTCGGCCAGCGCGATGGCGGCGGTCACGATGTCGTCCCGGCTGTGCGTCGGGGCGGGTCCGCGGGTGCCGCGGTGCGGCCGGGTCCAGATCGGCTGCCGGGCGGCACCGCCGTCGGCGGAACCGGTGGTTGCGTCGGTCACGGGAACCACTCTAAACTGCAAACGTCGTTCGCAGTTTTGTTTGACGGGGGTGGGCGAACCATGGAAGGGATCACCGCGCCGGACGGGGCGACGATCGTGCTGCACTCGGCGGGCAGCGGCCCGGGCATCGTGGTGGTGCACGGCGGCGGCGTCACCATCGGCGTCTACCGTCGGCTCGCCGACCGGCTGGCCGACCGCTTCACGGTGCACCGCTACAACCGGCGGGGCCGCGCGGACGCCGCACCCCGCCACGAGCCGTACACCGTCGACCAGGACGTCGACGACCTGGCCGCCGTCCTGGCGCACACCGGCGCCGGCAACGTCATCGGGCAGAGTTCCGGCGGGTTCATCGCCCTGCGGGCCGCGCTCCGGCTGCCCGTCGAGCGGCTGGCGCTCTACGACGCGGCGGTCAGCATCGACGGCGGCTTCCCCACGGGATGGCTCGACGCGGCGCGGGAGGCGGCCCGGGCCGGCGACGTGGCCCGGGCCATGGCGCTCACCGGGGCCGGCATCAACACCCACTCCCCGACGGCCCAGCTCCCGCTCGGCGTCCAGATCGCGATGTGCCGGGCGTTCCTGCGTACGTCGATCGGCCGGACCATGGGCGAGTTGCTGCCGATGACGCTGGACGAGACGCACCAGATCCGGCTGCACGACGGCCCGGCCGACCAGTGGGCCGGGGTGCGCGCCGAGACGTTGCTGGCGTACGGCGCGGCCGGGCCGCGGTACTACGCCGGGCTCAACGAGGCGCTGGCCCGCGCCCTGCCCCGGGCCCGGGTCCTGCCGGTGCCGCGCAGCGGCCACGACGGCCTGAACCGGGCGCCCCGTCGGCTGATCGAGCCGCTCGCCGAGTTCTTCGCCGCCCCGGTGTCCCGGGCACCCGCCGGTCAGGGATGACCGACGTCGAGGCGTGGGCGCATGTCGGGCGACCAGGTGAACCGGTAGCGGGGGTCGGCCACGCCCTGGGCAAAGGCCGCCGCCACCGCCGGGCTGCTCGTGACCCGCCAGTCCAACTCCTTGTCCACCTCGAACCAGATGAGCCCGATGATGTTCTTGTGCCTCGGCAGCGTCTGGAACGTCTGCCGGATCCATTCCGCCTTGCGACCGGCGGCGTCGGAGGCGCCGGTCTCGGTGATGACCATCGGTTTGCTGGTGAAGCCGCCGATCTCGGTGATCGTGGGGCCGAAGATCGCGTCGAAGGACCAGTAGTTCGTGAAGACTCCGCTGCCGTAGTAGCCCGTGGCGCCCACCCAGTCGACGTAGTCGTCGCCGGGGTAGAGCTGGGACAGGCTGCCCGTCGACTTGTCCCACCTGGCGTTCGGGCTCCACACCCAGATCACGTTGGTGGCTCCGGCCGCCCGGAACAGATCATGGATGTGGCGCCATGCCTTGACGTAGTCGCCCGGTCGATTGCCGTTGGCCTTCTCGCACCACGGGTACCAGTCGCCGTTCATCTCGTGGGCGAACCGGATGGCCACCGGATAGCCGAGTGACTTGATCCCCTCGGCCCAGGAACGCAGATAGGGGTCGAAGCTTCCGCTGGTGATGCGGGACAACCGATAGTCGGGCTGGTCGGACCGGATCCTGTCGATCTGGCGGGCGAGCAGCCCATTCTTCTCCCGGGCCCGTTGGTCCACCGTGTAGTCCCACGGTTCCCAGCCCAGCATGGGCAGCATGCCCCGACCCCTGATCCGGTCGAAGAGCGTCCGGTCGAACTCGTCGGACGCCCACCCGGAACTGAAGAGCATCACCTGCGGCTGGTGTTCGGTGGCGGCGGTGAACGTGTCCAGCGCCGCGAAGTCGTGTGGACCCTTTTCGGTCATCACCCCGATGAACGCCTTGTCGGCCGGCGGGAAGAGCTCCACGGCCGGTCGGAGCGACGGGCTCGTCTCGGCCACCGCCGCCACCCGAGGCTCGACATTCGCAACCGGATCGGTCCGGCGACTCTCCGGCCCCCCGGAGGTGGTCGGTGCGATGGCGAACGCGTAGGTCAGCAGCAGCGCGCCGCCCAGCACCATCAGGGCCCGGGGCATGGTCAGTCTCATCATTGCGGAACTCCCTCTGCCGCCACCGCGACGTTCTCGGGTGGCGTTCCTTGCTGGCGGTGCCGAGCGACCGGCTCGGCCATGTCGTGGGACAACTGCCGGTCGGGTGGGGGCCCTAGTCCGCCACCGTCGGGCGCAGAACCATGTCTGGGGACCAGGTGAACGTGTAGCGCGGGTCGTCGACCGCCTGGGCAAAGGCCCGTGCGGCGTCCGGGGAACTCGCGATGCGCCAGTCCGTCTCCTTGTCCACCTCGAACCAGATGACGCCGATGATGTCCTTGTACTGGTGCAGTGAGCGGAAGGCCTCCGCGATCCACTCGGCCTTGCGCCCGTCCGCGTCGGAGGCGCCGGTTTCGGTGATGACGAGCGGCTTGCCGGTGAAGGCGCGGACGTCCTTGATGGATGCTGCGAAGATCTTGTTGAAGGATCGGTATTCCGTGGCGAAGACGGTGCTGTAGTAGCCCGAGATTCCCACCCAGTCGACGTATTCGTCGCCGGGGTAGAACGTGGACAGTTCGGGGGTCGAGGTGTCCCACCTGTTGTTCGGGCTCCAGACCCACGTGACGTTGGTGGCTCCAGCGGCTCGGAACAGATCGCGGACATGCCGCCACGCCTTGACGTAGTCGCCTGGTCCGTTGCCGTTGACCGTTTCGCACCACGGGTACCAGTAGCCGTTCATCTCGTGGGCGAACCGGATGGCCACCGGATAGCCGAGTGACTTGATCCCGTCGGCCCAGGATCGCAGGTAGCCGTCGAAGTCCCCGCGCGCTATGTTCGCCAACCGATACCGCGGTTGCTCGATGCGGGCCCGGTCGACCTCGTGCGTCGGGAGTCCTCGCTCGATGGCCGCTTCGCCCGGTCGGTAGTCCCACGGTTCCCAACCGAGCATCGGCAGCATGCCGCGGCTGCTGATCTGGTCGAACAGGGTCCGGTCGAACGTGTCGGCCGCCCAGCCCGCGCTGAAGAGCATGGCCTGCGGCTGGCGCTTCGCCGCTGCGGTGAACATGTTCGTCGCGGTGAAGTCGTGCGGGCCCTTCTCGGTCATGACCCCGATGAACGTCTTTCCCTGCGGTGGGAAGAGTTCTCGGGTCGGCCGGGGCGACCGGCCGGGTCGGTGGCGTGCCTCCGCCCCGGCCACCGCCTGGTCCGGTCCGGCCTCGGCGGCCGGGTCGGAACGGGCGTCCACCCGTGCACCGGAGGTGGTGGCGGACGTCAGGGCGTAGGCCATCAGCAGCACGCCGGCCAGCGCGAGCATGCCGCGCGGAAGCGTCAGCCGCGCCACGGCAAACCCCGATCGGCCGGCATCCGCGACCTCGCCGGAGGCCGCCGGCCACCCGGCACCCTGACCGGAGCGACTCGTGCCGAACGCTTCCGCCCCCGGGCGGCCAGGCCGGACGCGATCGCGATCAGCGGCGGCCCGAGCCCGGTCAGCAGGGTGAGCACCGGCCACACCCGCAGCAGGGTGACGTCGTGATCCAGCACGAAGCTGGCGCCGAGCAGCGCGGCGGCGAACCCCGCCCAGGCGAAGTGCAGCCGGAACGTGGCCAGCGACTCCGTGGTGCGCAGCTTTCCCTTGGCGGTGACGACGAAGGCCAGCTTGCGCCGCAGCAGCGCGCCGACGGCGGCCGCCACGTAGACGGGGCCGGTGAAGAACGCCAGCGCCATGCCGACCAGGCCGATCTCCTCGCGCTCGTGGGCGGCGAGGTTGAATCGGCGCAGCCACAACCACAGCAGGAACCAGGTGCCCATGGTCGAGCCCCACAGCGCCGCCCAGACCGTGACGTCGAGCTGGACCGTGCTGACGCCGGTGAGCAGGTACAGGGCGGTGGCCAGGTTGCCCAACACCAGGCTGACCGCCACGCTCGGGTAGTAGAACTGCAGCAGCCGGTACTGCCAGCGGCGCCGGGTGCTCAGCTCGCGCGGCGCGCGCAGATCGGGCCGCACCAGGATCTCGCAGATCCCGGCGGCCCACCGCTTCTGCTGGTTGAAGTAGTCCGCCCAGGACGTCGGGCCCTCCCCGATGGCCACCACGTCCGGCGTGTAGACGCCCTTCCAGCGGTTGCCCGTCGCCCGGTTGGTCGCGGCGTGCACCCGGATGCTGGTGAGATGATCCTCGATGATCGAGTCCTGGTAGCCGCCGATGGTCCGCCACGCCGCCGGGCGGTAGAGGTGTCCGGTGCCGGTGAGCAGCGGCGCGTCCAGGCCGTTGCCGCCGCGGGCGATGAGTCCGTTGTAGAGGTACTGCTGCACCGACGCGCCGTGGGCCACCCAGTTCTGGTGCATGTTGCCGTACACCTGCGGGGTGACCACGAAGGCGACGTCCGGGTCCCGGAAGTAGCCGAGGGTGCGCTCCAGGAACCCGGGCAGCGGCACGTGGTCCGGGTCGACGTTGGCGACCACGTCGTAGCGGTCCTCGTGCTCGGCCCGCCAGGCGTTGTGGTTGCCGGATTTCGTCCGGGCCCGGAACTCGCCGCTGGGCTGGTTGTACTCGGGGCGGCCGTGCCGGCTGAAGTGCCGCACCCCGAGCCGCGCCGCCATCGCCTTCACCGCCGGGTCGTCGCCCTCGTCGAGGATCCACACGTCGACCTGACCGCAGTACACGATCTCCTTCATCCGCCGCAGCGTGCGCTCCACGACGTCGATCGGTTCCTTGCTCGGCACGATGGTGGTCAGCAGCGCGACCCGCAGGCCGACCGGCGGGTCGACCGGCACCGGATCCTTGGCGTGGTACGCGAAGACCCAGATCACCAGGTTCTGCGCCAGACGGATCAGTTCCACGCCCACGACGACGCAGAAGCCGAGCCGGGCCGCCAGGGTCTGCCAGCTGTCGGCGCCGATGACGCCCGACCCGGGCACGTGCGCCGGCAGCAGCAGCCAGCCGACGAACACCAGCCCGGCCGCGCTGTTGACCAGCACCAGCAGGGTCAGGACCAACCGGGCCGCCGGGGTCAGGACGCGGCGGAACGTCACCGGCGCCGCCGTCCGCCGGGCCGCCGCGAGCGGGCCGGCGATCGCCCCGCAGCCCGCGTATGCCAGTCGCGCCCGCACGTTGCGCCACCCGCGCTCGGGCCGCGGATCGGACGTGACCTGCGGCGAGTCGCGGACCGGGTGACCGCCGCCGGCGGCCCCTTTCCGCGCGGCCCCGGACACGCGTGTATCGCTGGCGACGCCCACGTTTCCCCCATGAAAGTGAAGCTGCCGAGATCGGCTGAACCAATGCTATGCGGACATTCAACTTAAAACGTGCAAAGCTCACGAACCGTCCTCTGGTCACCGCGGACCGGCCACTGTGGACGGGCCCGCTCAACCACCAGCCCGGCCCTCCGGCGCGGGCCGGGCGGCCGCCACCCCGTCAGCGGGCTGCGTCCACACCTCGACGATGCGGACCAGCCAGCCACCGGGGCGCTGCGGCCCGTCGGGCCCCCGCAGGTCCAGCTGCACCGACACGGCGAGCACCGCGATCGCCACCAGCGCCGCCGCGGACCAACCGCCGCGCACCCGGGCGAGGGCGGCGGCCCCGAGGATCGCCCACGCCGGTAGCGTGAACAGCAGGAACTGCGGCTGCCACACGGGTGCCGCCTGCGCCGCGAGCAGCAGCACGACCGGCGGCAACACCGCCCACGCGGTGCAGACGGCGGCGACGCGGCGCAGTGGCAGGCTGAACAGCGCCAGCAGGAACAGCACCGCACCCAGCACCGCGACACCGAACACCTCCCGGGGGGCCGCGGCCAACGCGGCCGGACTCGCCGCCACGCCCCGCGCCGGCCACGTCCCACGTCCCGGGCCGAACAGCACCGCGGCGGCGGCGGGCGACACGCCCACCACCGTCACGAGCAGCCACCAGCCGGCCATCGCCCGCCGGAAGGACAGGACCACCCAGCCGTGCCCGACCACCAGCAGCAGCGCCATCAGGTGGCAGGAGCCGAGGATCAGCACGGCGGCGCCGTACACGGCGAGCGGTCCGGGCGCCGGCCGCTCGATGGCGCGGACCAGACACCAGGTGGTGAAGACCGCGGCGAGCACGGCCAGCGCGTACGGCTGGGCCTGCTGCGCGGACAGCGTCGACGTGGGCAACAGCGCGAAGATCACCCCGGCCAGCAGGCCGACCCGCGGCGCGTACAACCGGGTCGCCAGCGCGCCGACCAGGGCCGCGGCCGCGACGGCGGCCACCGTCGAGGGCACCCGCAGCGCCAGGTCCGACGTGCCGACGATCGCCACCCAGGTACGCAACACCAGGTGGAACAGCGGGGCCTCCTGCTCGGTGACCGTCGCCCCCGGCACGACCGGCCCGCCGGCGCGGAGCAGGCCGAGCCCGCCCATCAGCAGCGCCGGCACCAGCCAGGCGGCGAGGCGCCACCGCGCGGAGTCGACCGCCGGCTCGACGGCCGGGCCGTGGTCCTCTCCCCAGGGGTCCTCGACGCCCATCTCGGCCGGCCCCGTCCGGGGCAGAACCATCGTCTCCGCGTCCGTCATCGTCTCCCACGCATTCCGTTTCGGCGGGTTCGAGGCCACGGCAGAGCCCACCCGCCGCGGGGTACGGCGACCGCGACAACCGCGCGATCAGCACCACCGACGCCGGGCTTCCTGGATCGTTGCGGGATGCCCACACCGGAGCATATGAGCGCCAAACACCCGTGAAGGACTAAATGGTTCATATCGCCCGGGAGGGGTGGCGGTCCCCACACCGGTAGGTTGAGACCCGCTGTCACCGACCTGCGGGGAGGCGCCGTGCGGCCCGACGACGTCATCGCCAGCCTCGGTTGGGATCTGCGGCCGGTGGGCGCGCCACTGGCCGGCGCCGCGTCCGGGGCGGCGGTCTTGCGGGTACGGGCCGACAGCGCGGACGCGGTGCTGAAGCTGACCCGCGCCGGGCGCGGGCAGCCGGACGCCCGACGAGAACTCACCTTCTACCGCACCCTCGCCGGCCAGCTCCCGATCCGCACCCCCCGCCTGCTCCGGCACGCCGACGACGACCGGGTCACTGCGATCCTGCTGTCGGCCCACCCACCCACGCCGCCCGCCCGCGAGTGGGGCCGCTCCGCCTGGCTCGGGCTCGCCGAGGAGTTGGCCGCGCTGCACGCCACTCCGGTGCCCGAGCACCACGCCTGGCTCGACACGCCGTGGCTGCAACGGATCCTCGACCGGCCCCCCGTCGACGCCGCCCGGTCGTACTGGTCCGCCACCGTCACGGCGCGGCAGCTCGGCGCCGTGCTCGACGCGCCGGCGGCCCTTGCGGCGGCGGTGGCCGCAACCGGCGAAGGACTGCTGCACGGCGACTGCCACGTGGGGAACCTGCTGCACGGCGGGGACCGCCTGGTGTGGGCCGACTGGCAGGTGACCGGCGTGGGCAGTCGCGCCGTCGACCTCGCCTTCCTGTGCAGCCGAGCCCACGCCGACGGCGCCGACCTGCCGTACGCGGCGATGCACGACACGTACGCGGCCCGTGGTGGCCTGGACGGCGGCCTGCTGCGCCGGTCCCTGATCGCCGCCGAACTCGGGGTGCTGCTGTTCGGCTGGCCCGGGTACGCGACCCGCCGCGACCCGGCCGCGCGGGACCGGCTCACCCGCCGGCTGATCACGCTGATCGACCACTGGCGGTCCTGGACCCCCTGACCCGTGCCCGGCCTCGATCATCGGACGGCGACCTGGAAACTCTCGTCGCCTGGGGTGTCACATCCGGGGCGGCGGCGGTGCTACCAGGGTATGGAGGACGTACGGTTCCTCGGACAGAGTGGGACCCGACCGCCGGCCGGCGGGCCGGCGGTGCTGTCCTCCGACGGTTCCGGCACGGCCGGCGGGCGAGGCGAGCGGAGGGCCGGCGTGGCCGTGTCGACTCCCGGCCGGCGGGCACCCGTCCGAGCCGACCTCGAACAGGTCTTCCGCACCGCCTACGCCCGGGTCGTCGCGGTGGCCGCCCGGGTCCTCGGCTCGCGCGAGGAGGCCGAGGACGTGGCCCAGGAGGTGTTCCTGACGTTCGGGCGCTCCGGCGTGCCGGCCGGCGAGGCCCCCGCCTGGTTGTCCGTCGCCGCCGCGCACACCGCGCTGAACCACCTCCGCTCGGGTCGCCGGCGGGCCTCCCGCGAGCGGGTCGCCGGCGCCGCCGACCCGGTCAGCCCCGACATCGCCGACGCCGTCGTCACCCTCGACGAGCGCCGCCGGGTGCGGGTCGCGCTGGCCCGCCTCCCCCGCCGGCAGGCGCTCGCCCTCGTCCTGCGGCACAGCGGCCTCAGCTACGCCGAGGTCGCGACCGCCCTCGGTCTCTCCCCCGGCAGCGTCGGCACCGTCGTGCGGCGCGCCGAGTCCGCCCTACACAAGGAGTTGAGCCATCATGCGTCACCCGAGTGACGGCACCCTGCGCCGCCTCGTGGACGAGCCGGCCGGCGTGCCGGACGCCGACCGCGAACACGTCGCGGCCTGCCCCGGCTGCCTGTCCGGGTTGGCCGCCGCCCAGCGGGACGCCACGCTCACCGGCGCCGCGCTGGACGTGGAGCTGACCAGCGATGTCGACGCGGGCTGGCGCCGGCTGGCGAGCACGATCGCCGCCGACGGACGCCGGCGCTCGGCCGCCGCCCACCCCGCCCGCCGGTGGCGTGCCGCGCTGCGCAGCCCGGTGGTCGCGGCCGTCGCCGTCGCCGCCCTGCTGGCGGGGGCGAGCGCCGCGGCCGCCGCCAACTGGCTGGAGATCTTCCGGACCGAGCGGGTCGCCGCGGTCACGCTCAGCCGGGCCGACCTGGTCGCCCTGCCCGACCTGTCCGGCTACGGCACGCTCGCGGTGACCCACCAGCCCAACGTGCGCGAGGTGACCGGCGAGGCCGCCGCGCGGCAGGTCACCGGGCTGCCCGTCCCCCGGGTCGGAAAGCTGCCTCGCGGGGTCACCGGCGCACCGACGTACCAGATCGGCGACCGGGTGGAGGCGGTCTTCACCTTCTCCGCCGAGCAGGCCGCGCGGACCGCCGCGGCGGCCGGCGAGCCGCTGCCACCGCCGCCCGCGGGCCTCGACGGCAGCCGGTTCCGGCTGGTCGCCGGCCCGGGACTCGCCGCGGTCTGGTCGGAGGCCCGGGGCGTGCCCGCCCTGATCGTGGCCCGCGCCGTAGCGCCCACCGCCTACTCCTCCGGCGCGCCGTTCGACACCGCCCGCGACTACCTGCTCTCCCTGCCCGGCCTGCCCGAGGACGTGGCGGCGCAGCTGCGCCACTTCTCCGCCGACGGGACGACGCTGCCGCTGCCGGTGGCGGCGGATCAGCTGACCAGCCGCCCGGTCGACGTCGGCGGGAACCCCGCCACGCTGCTCACCGCGCGCGACGGCACGATGGCGGGCGTGGTCTGGGCGGACGACGGGCAGATCACCGCGGTGGCCGGCTCGATCAGCGCCGACGAGGTGCTCACCGTGGCCCGGGAGCTGCGGTGGAGCAGGTGACCGCCGCCCCGCCGGGCGGACCCGCCGTCGACGCCGCGCGGCGGCTGGTCACCGACCTGCCCCCGGCACCGGCGGTGTGGTGCTCGGGCCTGCGCAAGCGGTACCGGCGGCGCAGCGCCGTCGACGGCGTGTCGTTCACCGTCGACCGTGGCGAGGTGGTGGGCCTGCTAGGACCGAACGGAGCCGGCAAGACCACGGTCATCAAGATGCTGCTCGGTCTCGTTCGGCCCGATGCCGGCGAGGTGCTGCTGCTCGGCCGGCCGGCGCGGGACCCGCAGTCCCGCGCCCGGGTCGGCTATCTGCCGGAACTGTTCCGCTACCAGCCGTGGCTCACCGCCGCCGAGGTGCTGGCCCTGCACGTCCGGCTCGCCGGCATCGCCGTGCCGGTCGCCGAACAGCGCGACTGCCTGGCGCTCGTCGGCCTCGCCGACCGCCGCGGCGACCGGGTGGGCGGCTTCTCCAAGGGGATGCAGCAGCGCCTCGGGCTGGCCGTCGCGCTGGTGGCCCGCCCGGAGCTGGTCGTCCTCGACGAGCCCACCAGCGCCCTGGACCCGCTCGGCCGCGCCGACGTACGGGACCTGCTGCTGTCGCTGCGGTCCCGCCGGGTCGCCGTGCTGCTCAACTCCCACCTGATCGGCGAGGTCGAGCGGGTCTGCGATCGCGTCGTCATCCTCGACAAGGGCCGCGTCGCCGCCGCCGGCACCCTCGCCGAACTGCTCGGCCGGCGGAAACTGCGGCTGCGGCTCGACACGGTGAGCCCGCAGGCGCGGGCCCGGCTGGCCGAGGCGGGCCCGCTCACCCGGGACGGGGACGCGTACACCGTCACGCTGCCCACCGAGCCCGCGCCGGCCACCGTGCCGGACCTGGTGGCCGACCTGGTCGCCCTCGGCGTACGGGTGCACGCCGTCGAGCCCGGCCGGGTCAGCCTGGAGGAACGGCTGCTGGACATCCTGCGCGCCGCGCCGGGCGGTGAGCAGAAGTGACCGCCCGTACGGTGTTCACCGTCGCCGCCCTCACCCTGCGGGAGGCGGCCCGGCGACGGGTGCTGCGCGCCCTCGCCGCGCTGACGCTCACCCTGCTGGCGCTCAGCGCCTGGGGCTTCTCCCGGCTCGGCGCGGAGTTCGGCACCCTCACCAGCGGCGAGTCCCGGCTGGCCGCCTCCCAGGTGCTCAACCTGGTGATGTTCGGCCTGAGCCTGATCGCCGCGCTCGGTACGGCGTTCCTCGCCGCCCCCACCCTGGCCGGCGAGATCGAGTCGGGCACCGCGCTGGCCATGCTGGCGCGCCCGGTACGCCGCTCGGCGGTGCTGCTCGGCAAGTGGCTGGGGTTGGTGGTTTTCGGCGCCGGTTTTGTGGCCGTCGCCGGTTTCACCCAGATCCTCATCGTCCGGGCCACCGTCGGCTACTGGCCGCCGCAGCCCGTGGCCGGGCTGGCGCTGCTCGCCGCGCAGACGACTGTGCTGCTCACCCTGGGCCTGCTGCTGTCCACCGCCGTCTCGCCGATGGCGTCGGGCATCGTCGCAGTCGGCCTGTTCGGCGCGACCTGGATCGCGGGCGTGGTCGGCAGCGTCGGCGCCGCCCTGGACAACGAGGGCGTGACGCAGGTCGGCACGGTGTCCCGGATGCTGCTGCCCACCGACGGGCTGTGGCGCGGGGCGATGCACGCCTTCCAGGACCCGGGGGTGCTGGGCCAGTTCGGCCAGGCGGTCAACGCCTCGCCGTTCCTGAGCGTCGCCCCGCTGACCGCCGGCTACCTCGGCTGGGTCGGGCTGTGGGTGGCCCTCGTGCTCGGCCTCGCGGCGGTGGCCTTCCGGCGCCGCGACGTGTAGGCCCCGGGTGGGCGGCGAGGTTGTCAGCGGACGCCTCGGCATACATACTTGTGGATGTTCCTGAGCCGGACACGATCGGGCATCCGGGCAGCCCCGGTCACCACCCCCGCCCATCCGCGTCTGTCGGAGGAACCACCCCCATGAGAGTCAGGCTCAGACTGCTCGGCGCCGCCCTGCTGGCGGCCACCCTGGCCGCGCTCGCGGCGCTCACCCTGCCCACCCCGGCGTCGGCCGCCGCGCTGACCGAGGTCACCGGCTTCGGCACCAACCCGAGCAACCTGCGGATGTACCTGTACGTGCCGGACCGGGTCGCGCCCCGGCCCGGGCTCCTGGTGGCCGTGCACTACTGCACCGGCACCGGGCCGGCGATGTACTCCGGCACCCAGTTCGCGGCCCTCGCCGACCGGTACGGCTACATCGTCGTCTACCCGTCGGTGACCCGCAGCAGCCAGTGCTTCGACGTCTCCTCCCCGCAGGCGCTGCGCCGCGACGGCGGCAGCGACCCGGTCGGGATCATGTCGATGGTCAACTACGTACGGCAGCGCTACGCCGTCGACCCCGACCGGATCTTCGCCACCGGCACGTCGTCCGGAGCGATGATGACCAACGTCCTGCTCGGGCTCTACCCCGACGTGTTCAAGGCCGGCGCGGCCTTCGCCGGCGTGCCGTTCGGCTGCTTCGCCACCACCAACGGCTCCGAGTGGAACAGCGAGTGCGCCAACGGGCAGATCGTCCGCACCCCGCAGCAGTGGGGCGACCTGGTGCGCAACGCGTACCCCGGCTGGACCGGGCCGCGTCCCCGGATGCAGCTCTGGCACGGCACCAACGACGAGACGCTGCGCTACCAGAACTTCACCGAGGAGATCAAGCAGTGGACGAACCTGCACGGTCTCAGCCAGACCCCGACCTACACCGACAACCCGCAACCCAACTACACCCGCACCCGCTACGGCGGTAGCGGCGGCCAGGCGCCGGTCGAGGCGATCAGCATGCAGGGCGTGACGCACAACCTGCCGGTCGACGCCGCCCAGGCGATCCGCTTCTTCGGCCTGGACACCACCACCCCACCGACCAGCCCGCCGCCCACCACCCCGCCGCCCACCACCCCGCCCCCGACCACCCCGCCGCCCACCACTCCGCCGCCGTCGGCCGGCGCCTGCCGGGTGGCGTACGAGGTGAACGCCTGGAACACCGGCCTGACCGCCTCGCTGACCATCACCAACACCGGTAGCGCGACGGTCAACGGCTGGAACCTGGGCTTCACCCTGCCGGCGGGGCAGGCCATCACCAACGGCTGGAACGCCACGTACGCCCCGACCAGCGGCGCGGTCACCGCCCGCAACGTCTCCTACAACGCCGTCCTGGCACCCGGTGCGTCGGTGTCCATCGGCTTCCAGGCCACCCACACCGGCGGCACCGGCAAACCGGCCGCCTTCACCCTCAACGGCGCCGCCTGCACGACCGGCTGACCCCCGGCACCGCGCCGGGACGGGCGAGCACCCGCCACCCGTGCACCGCCGGTCCGTCGCCGCGACGGGCCGGCGGTGCACGGCCGCTCAGACCGGTCGCGCCGCCGGGTCGGGCTCCTCCGCCGCGTCCGCGCGCCGCGCCCGGACGTCGTCGAGGTGCGCGGCGAGTTCGTCGGTGAGCAGCAGGTCCCGGCGGATCTCGTCGTGCGGGTACGCGGCCCGGCCCACCATGTGCGCCGCGACCGGGGCGGTGGCGAGCTGGAACGCCCCCACCAGGACCAGTGTGGTGATGTCCACCCCGGTACGCAGGCGCAGCGCGCAGCCGAGCAGGACCAGCAGCAGGCCGAGGACCTGCGGCTTGGCCGCCGCGTGCAGCCGGGACAGCAGGTCCGGGAAACGGACCAGGGCGACCCCGGCGGCGAGGCTGAGCAGGGCGCCGGCGACGAGACAGCCGGCGGCGACGACGTCGAGGAGAGCGTCGAGCGTCATTTCGAGTTTCTCCGCGCCGCGAACCGCGCCACGCTGACCGACCCGACGAACCCGAGCACGGCGAGGACCACCAGCACCGGCAGCGCCGTGGCGTCCCGGGTGTAGGCCGCCTCGGTGGCGATGGCCGCGACGACGACGGCAAGCAGGACGTCGGTGGCGACCGCCCGGTCGAGGATCGACGGCCCACGGATGATGCGGGTGAGGGTGAGCGCGCCGGCCACGGCGAGCAGCGCGGCGACGAGCACGGCGACGACGGTCATCTCGATGCCCCTTCCAGGTCGACCGGCTCCACGGGGCCGGTGGGAGCGGGTTCGTCGAGGCGGCGCAGTTCCTCGGCCGACCCGATGGCGGCGATGATGCGCGCCTCCAGGTCGAGCACGCCGCCGCGGAACCGCTCCACCTCCTCCAGCGTGCGGAGCCCGAGGACGTGCACGTAGAGGGTGCCGGTCCCGCGGTCGGCCTCGAGGATGAGACTCCCGGGCACCAGCGACAACGCCTCGGCGGTGAGGGTGAGGTTGAGGTCGCTGTTCACCCGCAGCGGCACGGCGATGATCGCCCCGCGCGGGGGGTCCCCGAATCGCACCGCCAGCCAGGCGATCTGCACCGAGGCGACCACGAGGTCGCGCAGGAAGCGGAGCACGAACCGGAGCAGCCCGACCGGCCGGATCCGCCCGGCGAACGTCACCGGCGGCAGCGGGAACACCACCAGCAGCACGGCCGCGATCACCAGTCCCGTGATCACGTTCGCCCAGGAGAGCGTCCCCCACAGCAGCACCCACATGGTGGCCAGGCCGGTCACCGCCACCACCCGGTTGCGCCACCGGGCGCGACGGTCCAGCGGCGGGTTCGCCGGCCCGGTCGTCATCGACTCATCGGTCACGGGGCACCGTCCGGGAACACGGCCTCGACGTACGGGGCGCGGCGCAGCAGGTGGTCGGCGGCGTCGGTGCTGATGTCGAAGAGCGGCCCGGCCACCACCGTCAACGCCAGGCCGAGCGCCACCAGCGCGGCGGTGGAGCCGATCATCAGCCGGGGCAGCGCCGCCCCGGCCGGCTCCGAATCCTCGTGCGGCTGCTCGGCGCCGTCGGTGCGGGCCGCCCGGGCCGGGTCATCCGCCTCCGGCATCTCCGGATGCGGGGCCCGCCAGAACGCAAGGTTCCACACCCGGGCGATGGCGTACAGGGTGAGCAGGCTGGTGAGCAGGCCGCCGGCCACCAGCCCCCAGGCCAGGACCCCGCCGTCGGCCACCCCGGCCTGCACCAGGCCGAGCTTGCCGAGGAACCCGGAGAACGGTGGGATGCCGGCCAGGTTGAGCGCGGGCACGAAGAACAGCACCGCCAGCAGCGGTGACAGCCGGGCGAGCCCGCCGAGCCGGTCCAGCGCCGTGCTGCCGCCCCGCCGTTCGATCAGGCCGGCGGCGAGGAAGAGGGTGGTCTGGATGGTGATGTGGTGCACCACGTAGAAGATCGCGGCGGACAACCCCAGCGTGGTGGTCAACCCGACCCCGAACAGCATGTACCCGATGTGGCTGACCAGCGTGAACGACAACAGCCGCTTGATGTCCGACTGGGCCACCGCGCCGAGGATGCCGACCACCATGGTCAGCGCCGCGACCACCAGCAGCAGGTCGGCGGTGCGACCGCCGGGGAACAGCAGCGTCTCGGTGCGGATGATCGCGTACACGCCGACCTTGGTGAGCAGGCCCGCGAAGACCGCGGTGACCGGGGCGGGCGCGGTCGGGTAGCTGTCCGGCAGCCAGGCCGACAGCGGGAACACCGCGGCCTTGATGCCGAAGGCCAACAGCAGCATGCCCTGCAGGACCAGCCGCAGGTCATCCGGGAGGGCGTCCAGCCGGTCCACCAGCTGCGCCAGGTTGAGCGTCCCGGTCGAGGCGTACACCAGGCCGATCGCGACCAGGAAGAGCACCGACGACAGCAGGCTGACCACGACGTACGTGGTGCCGGCCCGGATCCGCGTCTCCGTGCTGCCCAGTGTCAGCAGGACGTAGCTCGCCACCAGCAGGATCTCGAAGCCGACGTAGAGGTTGAACAGGTCGCCGGAGAGGAACGCGTTGCACACCCCGGCGGTCAGCACCAGGTACGTCGGGTGGTACACCGACAGCGGCGTCTCCTCGTTCCCGTCGGCCATGCCCTGCCCGATGGAGTACACCAGCACGCACAGGGTCACCGCGGCGGACACCACGAGCATCAGCGCGGCGAGCTGGTCGGCCACCAGCACGATGCCCATCGGCGCGGCCCAGCCACCGACCTCGACGACCAGCGGGCCGCCCAGCGACGAGCGGACCAGCAGCAGTGCCGCGACCGCGACGGTGGCGGTCAGCACGGTGATGCTGACCCACCGCTGGGCGCGCGGCCGGCCGACCAGCAGCAGGGTCAGGGCGGCGCCGATCAGCGGCATCACCACCGGCAGCGGAACGAGCCAGGTCATGTCGCACTCCCCCGGGCACCGGTCACGGGCATCGGCTCGGTGGGATCGGCCGCCAGCTCGCGGACGGTGTCCGCGTCGGCGGTGCCGGGCCCTTCGTCCCGGTCCGCCAACTCCATGATCCGGCGGTCCTCGACGTCGTCCTGCACCTCGTCGTGCCCGTTGAGGTGCCAGCTGCGGTATGCCAGGGCGAGCAGGAACGCGGTCATCCCCAGGGTGATGACGATGGCGGTCAGCACCATCGCCTGCGGCAGCGGGTCCGCCATGTCCGCCTCGTCCGTCGTGCCGACGATCGGCGGGCCGCCGGCCCGGCCGCCGGTCAGCAGCAGCAGATTGGCACCGTTGCCGAGCAGGATGACTCCCATCAGCACCCGGGTCAGGCTGCGTTCCAGCAGCAACGTGATCCCGGCGGCGAACAGCACACCGACCACCAGGACGTAGATCAGGTTGGGGTTCACACCAGCTCCTTCGTCCGGGCCTCGGCCGGTTCGGCCTCCCGCTGGTCGACCTCCTGCTGGCGGTCCATCTCCGCGCCGAGGCTGCGCAGGATGTCCAGCACCAGGCCGACCACGATGAGGAAGACCCCGACGTCGAAGAAGACCGACGTGACGAAGTGGACGTCTCCCAGCACCGGCAGGTGGAAGTCGAGCAGCGCGCTCTGCAGGAAGTCGCCGCCCAGCAGCATCGCGGCGACCCCCGTGCCGAGCGCGACGAACAGGCCGGCTCCGAGCACCTTCCCGGCGTCCACCGGCGCCGCCCCGTTGAGCTCGGTACGCCCGCCCGCCAGGTAACGAACGGCCAGGCCGAGGCCGGCGACCAGGCCCGCGGCGAACCCGCCGCCGGGCGCGTTGTGGCCGGAGAAGAGCAGGTAGATCGAGAAGAGCACGATCGCGTGGAACAGCAGCCGGGTGACGACCTGGAGGATGACCGACTGCTGCCGGGTGGTGGCGCCGGTGGTGAGCCACCGCGACCGCACCGAGTCGCTACGGCCGACCCCCGGTATGCCGCTGCGCAGGTCCAGGGCGCGGGACCGGCGGAAGATCAGGCTGGCCACGCCCGTGGCGGCCGCCACCAGCACTGCGATCTCGCCCATGGTGTCCCAGGCCCGGATGTCCACCAGGGTCACGTTGACCACGTTCTTGCCGCCGCCGTACGACACGGCCTCGCCGGGGAAGCCGACCGAGATCGGGGTGGCCACCCGGGCGCCCGCCGCCACGTACGCCATGCCGGCGGTGACCAGGCCGACGGCGACGCCGAGCGCGACGCGCACCCGCCGGCTGGTGCGGATCGGCCGGGCGGAGAACTTCGCCGGCAGCCGGCGCAGCACCAGCACGAACATGACGATCGTGACGGTCTCCACCAGGAACTGGGTCAGCGCCAGGTCCGGGGCGCCGTGCAGGATGAACAGCAGCGCGGTGCCGTAACCAGAGACGCCCACCAGGATCATCGCGGTCAGCCGCCGCCGGGCCCGCGCCGCCGACACCGCCGACACCACCACCACGGCGCCGGCGACGGCCTGCAACGGGCTGTCCCACAGCTTGAACCGCTGCGGCCACGGCAGGCCGGCCAGCAGCGCACCGCCGGGCAGCACGACCAGCACCAGCAGGATGACGCCCAGATAGAACGGCAGCGAACCACGCTGGGTGGCGCCGGTCAGCTCCACCGCCGCCCGGTCGACGCCCCTGACCACCCAGTCGTAGGCGGTCGCGCCGTCGAACGGCAGCCGGGCCAGCCGGGGCCGGCGGCGGTGCAGCAGCAGGAACACCCCGACACCGGCGGCGACGGCCAGCGCCGACAGGCCCAGCGCCGGGGTCAGCCCGTGCCACAGCGCGAGGTGATAGCCGGGGTCGGCGTCCGGGAACAGATCCGCGTACGGGGCGAGCACCCGGTCCACCGCCGGCGCGAGCACGCCGACCGCGAGACCGGCGACGCCCAGCACCGCCGCCGGTGCGACGAACGGCCACTCCACCCGCCCCGGCCGGGTGACCGGCAGGTCCGGCTTGGCGGCGAACGCACCCCACAGGAAACGCATCGTGTACGCCACGGTCAGCGCCGAACCGATCACCAGCCCGGCCAGCACCAGCAGCTCCGCCGTGCCGCCGTGCAGGAACGCCTCCAGCGCCGCCTCCTTGGCGACGAACCCGGCCAGCGGCGGCAGCCCGGCCATCGACGCCGCCGCCAGGCCGGCCACCACCGCCAGCACCGGCGCCCGCCGGCCCAGCCCACTGAGCTCACGCAGGTCGCGGGTGCCGGCGACGTGGTCGACCACCCCGACGATCAGGAACAGCGTCGCCTTGAACAAGGCGTGCGCCAGCAGCATCGCCGCACCCGCCAGCGCGGTGCCCCGGGTGCCCGCGCCCAGGATCACCATCAGCAGGCCCAACTGGCTGACCGTGCCGTAGGCCAGCAGCAGCTTCAGGTCGACCTGCCGCAGCGCCGCCCAGCCGCCGAGGAACATGGTGACCAGGCCACCGACGAGCAGGACCGGCCGCCACGGCGTCGCCTCGCTCACCGCCGGCCCCATCAACGCGACCAGGAACACCCCGGCCTTCACCATGGCCGCCGCGTGCAGGTAGGCGCTGACCGGCGTGGGCGCGGCCATCGCGCGCGGCAACCAGAAGCTGAACGGGAAGATCGCCGACTTGCTCAGCACCCCCAGCAGGACGAGCACCAGGGCCACCGCGAGGTACGTCCCGTCCGGCAGGTCACCGGCGATCTCCGACCACCGGTACGTACCGGCGTGCTGGCCGAGCATGACGAACCCGGCGAGCATCGCCAGACCGCCCAGCGTGGTCAGCAGCAACGCCTGCATCGCGGCCCGCCGGCTCGCCCGCTGGGTCGGGTCGCTGCCGATGAGCAGGTACGAGAAAACGGTCGTCAGTTCCCAGAACACGTAGAGCAGCAGCAGGTCGTCGGAGACCACCAGGCCCAGCATCGCCCCGGCGAACGCCACGAAGACCGCCGCGAACCGGCCCAGGCCGGGATCGTCCGAGTGGAAGTACCGTGCGCTGTAGGCGAGCACGAGCGCGCCGACGCCACCGACGAGCAGCACCATCAACCAGGACAGCGTGCCCATCCGCAGCGCGAAGTCCAGGCCGAGCTGCGGCACCCAGCTGACCGTCTCGACCACCGGCGTGCCCGAGCGGACCGTTTCCGTGTGGGTCAGCGCCCAACCCATCGCCGCGGCGGGCACGAACGCCAACAGGTAGAGAGCCCGACGGCCCCAGATGCGTACCAGCACTGGGGCGATCACGGCTGCGAGCGCATGGACCGCCACCAGCACCAGCACACAACCTCCCAATGATCGAATCCCCGGTGAGTCAACCCTAACCGGCGATCAGGCCGACAGCACATGTCGTGATCGAGATCAATCGATCCGTCCCGGCCGTCCGGCTTCCCCACCGCCGACGGGCCATCGACGAAGTGCCCATTCCCGGCGCCCTCGCCGCCGGGCACCGTCGCGCCCGAACCGCCCGCCCCGCCGCACCCGCCAACCTGGTCGGCGTGGCCGTCCGGCCCCGCCCCGCCCGACCGGCGGCGCTCGGCCCCGCGGGTCGGCAGGTGACACTCCGCCGGCCCGCAGGACGATGGGATGCGTAGCCGCGGAAGCGACCCGCGACGACGACCCGGCGCGGGCGGTGCGACGGCTGACCCGCGCGCCCGTCCCGGCGCCCGGCGGACCGGACCGGCGCCGTGTCCTGCCGATCGTCGGGCGTGCGACTCACATCGGGGCGCCCGACGCCAGGCCGCCCGATGGTAGTTTGCAACCAGTCTGGACGAGGCGAGGTGCGGTGTGGAGCCGGCGCGTTCGGGTTGTCCCGTCAATGCTGCCGTCGAGGCGTTCGGTGACAGCTGGAGCCTGCTGGTGCTCCGGGACGTGATGTTCGGCGATCGGCGCTACTTCCGGGAGCTGCTGGCCGGCTCCGAGGAGGGCATCGCCTCCAACGTCCTGGCCGACCGGCTCAAGCGGCTGGTCGGTGCCGGCCTGCTGACCCGCGAGGACGCGGGGCCGGGACGGCGGGCCGCCTACAGCCTGACCGAAGCGTCGATCCAACTGGTGCCGGTCTTCGCCCAGCTCGGCGAGTGGGGGGTGCGCCACCGCCCGACCACGAGACGGCTGCGGGTGCGTGCGGAACTACTCGCGGCCGGCGGACCGGAGCTGTGGCAGGAGTTCATGGCCGAGCTGCGGGCCGCCCATCTCGGCGAGCCGTTGCCGCACCGGGAGGGCCCGAGCGTCATGCGACGGCTGGCCCAGGCCCAGGCCGCTACACCCTGACCGCTGAATCGATTCGACCAGGGGCGGCTACGAACGCCGCTGGAACTCTGCCGTCGCCAGGCCCGCCGCAACGTCCGCGCGGCGGGCAGCACGGTGCAGTGGGACCCTGGAACCGCCCCCCGTCCCAGTACTTCGAGCTGTGGCGCCGCAGCTACCGACGCACTCGCGCCGCCTTCCCTACGGCCTGAAAGCGGTTACCCACCGTCGGCTGCGCGCCGGCGCCCTGCCGCGCCACGAGACCGTGCGCCACGGGCACGGGGCGGTCAGTGGCGCCGGCGGTCAGTGGCGCTGGCGGTTCTGGTTCTGCCGCAGGGCATCCTCGAGTTGGTCCTCGAGGATGATGATCCGGCAGGCGGCCTCAAGTGCCGTGCCCTGGTCGACCATCTCCCGGGCCCTGGCGGCCAGCCGCAGCTGATAGCGGGAGTAGCGGCGATGCCCGCCGGCCGAGCGTTGCGGGTCGATCAGCTTCGCCTCGTCCAACCTGCGCAGGAACTCCTGCGTGGTGCCGACAATCTCCGCGGCACGACCGATCGTGTACGCGGGGAAGTCCTCGTCGCCGAACATGTCGTCGGGGGTTTGGCCCATCTCACCTCCACGTCGAGGGCCCCGGCGCTGAAGCGCCGGGGCCCAGGGGTTACGGGTCTGAAACACCATCTACCGACAGGAACGTCGGCTTGTCCTGTCCGCACCAGCCGTCTGTGCAGGCTTCGGGTGCGAGGATCGCGTAAGCGTGACCGGAGACCACCTCTCGTTCGATGGAAACTGCGGTGTCCGCCCGGCCCGAAAAGA
Source organism: Micromonospora sp. NPDC050686 (assembly GCF_040654475.1). Taxonomy (NCBI): domain Bacteria; kingdom Bacillati; phylum Actinomycetota; class Actinomycetes; order Micromonosporales; family Micromonosporaceae; genus Micromonospora; species Micromonospora sp. NPDC050686. The sequence goes on along the minus strand of NZ_JBFAID010000015.1, from coordinate 54,381 downwards.
TGATGACCGGTAGCGGGCGATCCAACGGTGTAAGGCCCTCCCTTTCCTCTGCTTCCACGGTCCGAACTGTCCGTCGGCATGCGGAGCCCCACGCAACTTCGTGGCCCCACACGTGTGCAACGAACTGCCAGGTGAAGCCCTGAACCTGCCTCGGCCCCACCTGCGGCGCCCCGCCGTACAGCTCGGGGCTTGCGTACATGCACTGCCGGCGGGAGCGGTGACGTGCACCGGCTCCCGATCCTGCCCGTCGCGACCTCGCGGCCGGTCAGTCCGTCTGCGTCTTTACGTTCCTCTGCCGTCAACGAGAGTTAGCTTAACCGAGCCGCGCAAGAATATCTAGGAGAACGAGCACAGGTTTTCTTGAACTCTGCGGGCTGCTTCCGGCGGCGGCGACCCGGCGGCCACCCGCCGCTGGGTGATCCCGCCGCCCGGCGTGGTCACCGTGGGCGCGCGACCTCGGGCCGGCGCCGTGCGGTGGGGTGGGGATCGAGCGGAGAACGAGTGGGCCGTGCCGTGACGCGGATCAGACGGCTGGCGGCAGGGTCGGGCCGGCTGTCAACGACGGCGCCGTGAGCGGACCGCCACAGCGGCCGGCACGGCCCCTGCGACGGCGACGGAGAGACCGACCCACATCCAGTTGGATTGCGGGTCGGACGTGCCGGCGGTCGTGGCGGAGACCCAGCCGGCGAGGTTGTCGGTGCGGGCGGCCGCGTCGTCGCCGGTGTGCGGGCAGGCCGGGCCACGGCTGACCACCGCCACGAGTTCGGGTCCGTCACCGTCGCCGGAACGGAAGTAGGGGCCGCCCGAGTCGTGCGGGCACGCGCTGGTGTCGGCCTGCGGTGCCCGCCCGGCCACGGTCACCGTCACGTCGTCGACGCCGGTGACGACGAACTCGCCCGTCTGCAGGCGGTCCACGGTGTCGCCGACGTCGTAACTCGTCAGACCCCAGCCGGTGAGCCGGACCACCTCGCCGGGCCGGGCGGGGGCGGAACCGACCCGCAGCGGTGCGATGCCGGTGACCGGTTCACCCAGCTCGGCCAGGGCGACGTCGGCCGATTCCGACTGCCGCACCGCCACGACGGCGACCTCGTGCCCGGTCCGGTCGGCCAGGGCGGTGCGGCCGACCGTGGCGGTGGTGCGCCGGGCGACCGTCCGGTCGACGCGCTGGCCCGACTCGTCGCGGAAACAGTGGCCGGCGGTGATCACCCAGCGGGGTGCGACGAGCGCTCCGGAGCAGGAACTGTCCCGGCTGCCGTGGTCGGCCACCGGCAGGCCGGTCATGGTGAGCAGGACCGAGAAGCCGTACTCGCCGGACGCCACGTCTTCACCATTGGCGATCGCCTGGGCAGGCTGGGGGGCGCCGACCAGGACCGCGAGGGCGACAGCCAGGAGGGCGGCGACCCGCAGAAGAGTGCTGCGCATCCGTACATCCTGGTCCGCAGCCGGTAAAGGGGAGATAAGGGTGCGGCTGCTGGTATCTGGGATCAGCGCAGCTCGCGGCGGGTCGCGCGGAGTTCCACCGGCTCCGCGTGGCCCGCTACGACGGGGACGTGGCGGGCGACTCGGCGGCGTAGGGTGCGCAGCATGACCGGCGCGGCCGGCCACCTGGGCGGCGAGTTCCGGGTCGGTCGGGGCGACCTCGGCGACCCATCACGACAAGCGCGAGTCATGCGACCTGCGGGCGGCCAACAGCTCGGACATGTTCTCTCTGGTCCAGGATCGCGCGGCCTCGACAAGAGTCAGCAGGCTTCGACCGAGCGCCGTCAGCGCGTATTCGACGCGCGGCGGGTTCTCGTCATAAGCCGTACGGGCGATGAGACCGTCTCGTTCCATGGCCCGCAGCGTCTCGGTCAGCACCTTCGGCGTGACCGTCCGCAGCGGCACCCGGAGTTCACTGAACCGGCGCGGCCCGTGCTCCAGGCACAGCACCACCATCCCGGTCCATTTGTCGCCGATCTGGAACGGCACCACACTCGACGGACACGACGGATCGAACATGTCCGCGTCAAGCCGCAGCGTCACCGCTCGAACGTACCCCAGTACCGTTGCGGTAACCGGCCCACACCCGACTAGCGTCGCGCCATGAGCAGCATTGCGATCTTCGGAGCCGGCGGCCGGGCCGGCCGCGCCGTAGCCGCCGAGGCACACCGCCGCGGCCATCGCGTCACCGCGGTGGTCCGCGACCCCGGTAAACACCCCGGCATCACCTCCGCGGTACGCGGTGACGTCACCGACCCGCGGTCGGTCGCCACGATCGTGCCCGGCCACGACGCCGTGGTCAACGCGGTCAGCCCCGCATCCGGACCAGAAGCCCTTGCCACCCTCGACTTCGATCCAGACTTCTTCGTCAAGGCCGCTGACGCGCTTCTCGACGGTCTCTCCCAGGCCGGTGTGCTACGACTGGTCGTCATCGGCCTGTTCGCCAGCCTCAAGAACCCGGACGGTCGGCTCCTGCTCGACGATCCCGCCGTCCTACCCGTCGAGTTGCGACCCTTCGCCCTGGCCCACACGGCCGGCCTGGACCGGCTCCAGGCGGCAGAAACCGTGGTCGACTGGCTCATGCTCACCCCGCCCGCCGCCCTGCGCCCGGACGCCCCACGCACCGGCCGCTACCAGATCGGCGGGGAGCACCCCCCGGACCAGGAGGTCGCACATCTCTCGTACGCCGACCTGGCGGTGGCGACAGTCGACGAGATCGAGGCCCCGCGCCACCATCGCACTCGCGTATCCGTCTTCTCGCCGAGCGACCTCGCGATGAGGCCCTCTGACACGCAGGGCCTCGGCACAGATGTCGTCAGGTGATGGCGAGTGCCGGTGTGCCGGTGCTGTCGCGGACGGGATGGCGATGTGCGGCGGCAGCGAGCCCGCGCCGGCGCGATTCATCGGTGTCGGGTCACGGCGCCGCCGGCGGCGGGTGGGGCAGCGGATGGGCGCCTTGTGGGCGTAGGCCGTCGAAGATGATGGCAAGGTATCGCCGCCACAGGTCAGGCGGGGCGTCCGGCAGATAGCTGGTGACGTAGTTGGGCGCGCATCAGCAGGATGACGTCGGCGCCGGTGACGTCGGCCCGCAGGGCACCGTCTTCACGGGCCCGGTCGACGAGCCTGTGCACGGTGCCGAACATCTGCTCACGGGCCCGCACCACGTCCGCGCTCAGCTCGCCGGCGCCCTGCAGGAACGACAGGTCGCGTTGCTGTCGCTGGTCCGCGGCCACGGTGAGGAACTCCAGCAGCGCGGCGCCCGGGTCCGCCGCGTCGAGCAACCGCTCGCCCACGGTGTTGAGCGCGTCGATCCGGTCGAGGACGATCGCGGCGAGCAGGTCGTCCTTCGTGGCGAAGTGGCGGAACACCGTGCCCTTGCCGACACCGGCCCGGCGGGCGATGTCGGCGACCGAGGCGTCCAGACCTCGACCGGGGCGACCTCGTCGAGGAGCCGCCGCAACGGTTGCCACGTCGCGGCGGCCCGCCGCACCGCGAGCATCGCCTCGAAGGTGGCCCGCTCCCCGAGACCGTGCTCGTCACCTTCCCACAGCGCCGCCGCGTCGCTGACCAGCGTCGGGTCGGCGAGGCTGCGCAGGCGGACCACGGCGGTGAGGCCGGTGGTCTCGAAGTTGCCCCGTCCCTCCAGCCGCAGTGCCACCCGCAGACCTGTGTCCACCCCCGCGGAGACCTCCTGCGCCCAGTCGCGCAGGTCCGTCGCGGGCTCGGGGTCCAGACCAGCGAACCGGGCGTCACCGGTCAGCCAGGGAGCCGCCGGACTCCGGGGCAGGGTGTCGGCCACCGCGTCCAGGAACGCCCGCACCAGCCCCTGCGCCGCTGGCAGCATGAGCTGCTCGGCGAAGGGATCGACCGGCACGGCACGGGCCTCAGGGGGCATCGCCGCGGCGAGCGCGCGGATGCGCTCCACGTCGGAGACGTCGAACGGGCCCACCCGCCAGCTGTCGTACCCGTTCCGGGAGACGCCGGGCAGCAGCCGACCCCGGGCGACCAGGTGCAGGCCGGTGACCGCCACGGCCGACCAGAACGCGGCGGCGGGCGTGACGTCCTCGTCGCGCAACGCGACGAGGTGCCGGACGGCGTCGCCGACCGGCACGGCACAGACCGGCACCCGCCACGCCGTCACCGGGCCGTCGAGGGGCAGGGCGAGCGTTAGCTCACGGCACTCGCCCAGCTCGTCGCACTCGTCGGGCACCGCGCCGCCGGCCGGGTCGTAGAAGCTGACCGTGCCGGTGCGGGGCGGGTCGCCCGGCTCGAAGACGACCGCGAACCGCCCGAATCGCACCCCGTACCTCCCGTTCGTCGACCGCGGAAACAGCCGCCTGACGCCGCCGCGACCATTAGCGTACACCGTACCGTAGGCTGCACGATCGAAGCGGCCCGCAGCGCGGATCACGCCGCCGGCACCCCGCAGCCCCGCCGAATGCCTCCGGGGTGGCGGTGCCGCCAGCACGACGACACCGCCACCGCGCGAGGGATCAGCTGGCGTGCTGCGCGTCGGGCGGCGAGACCCACTGCACGAGCTGGTAGATCACACCGTTGGGATCGGCCATCTGGAAGTAGCGCTCCCCCCACGGCTCGGTCTCGATCGGGGTGACGATCTCGACCCCGTCCTGCCGCAGCCGTGCGTAGTCGGCGTCGATGTCATCGACGGTGAACACGACCAGCAGCCCGGCGGCGCGGCCGGCAGCCGACGCCGGCTTGAACGTCGGCAGCCCGGTGCGCAGGTAGATGAGGTTGAACCCCGCCGCGGGGTGGGCCAGGGAGCAGAATCCGTCGGCAGCCATCACCTCGGTGAACCCGAGATGCCGCTGAACCCAGGAGGCGGAGGCCTCGACGTCGGGGACGTTGAGCGAGATGGCGGACTCGGTGAGGCGCATGCGGTGGGCTCCTGTCGACTCGGTGGACCCGGCGGCCGCCGGGGTGGTGGCGCGATTGAGTTACATTGTACGTCGTATACCGTACGTCGTACAAGGAAGATGTGACAGGATCACCTCATGACCCAGAACCGCACCGGATCAGGCGAGCCCAGCCGTACGCTCGCCCTGCTGTGGGGGGAGCCGTCCGAGACGGCGCGGCGCAAGGGGCCGGCCCGGTCGCTGACCATCACGCAGGTCGTCGATGCCGCGCTCGCGCTCGCCGACGAGCAGGGCCTGACCGCCGTCACCGTTCGCGCGGTGGCCGAGCGGGTCGGAGTCTCCGCGATGTCGGTCTACACCTACGTGCCCGGCAAGCCCGAGTTGCTCGACCTGATGGTGGACGCCCGTTACGCACGGATGACCCGTGCTCCATGGGCCAGGCAACCGTGGCGCGAGCGGCTCACCGCGGTGGCCGAGACCAACCGCGACCTCCTCACCGCCCACCCCTGGCTCACCGAGGTCGCCGCCCTGAGCCGCCCCCCGCTCGGACCAGGCGTGCTGGCCAAGTACGAGCACGAGCTGGCCGCATTCGACGACACCGGCCTCTCCGACGTCGACATCGACGCCGCCCTGACCTACCTGCTCGGGTTCGTGCAGTCCCACTGCCGATCGGCCCACGACGCCGCCCGGGCCACGACCGACACCGCGATGAGCGACGCCGACTGGTGGGCCGCCAACCGACCCGTCCTCGCCCGCGCCCTTGACCCCCACCGCTACCCCCGCGCCGTCCGCATCGGCTCCGCCGCTGGCGAAGCGCAGGGCACCGCGTGGCACGCCGACCGCGCTTGGACCTTCGGCCTCGCACGCACCCTCGACGGCCTCGCCGCCCTCATCGACGGCGGCAGCTGAGGCATCCCGATCCTCACCTCGACGGCTGACCGGGAGCACCGCTGATCCGCCCCGCGAGCCAGGTCGCGGCCGACTGGTTCTGTGGCTACTTATCCTGTCGACCGGGGTGTCGCCTCACGACACAATCCCCGGATGTCCGTACCTTCTCTTACCCTGCTGCGCTGGCAGTTCGACCTGACGTGGTCGCTGTTCGAATACCATCTTGAGCGACTCGAAACCGCAGACTTCCTCTGGCAGCCGACCACACACTGTTGGTCGGTACGGCCCGGCTCTGACGGCAGCTGGACCCCCGACTGGGCCGATACCGAACCCGACCCAGCTCCGGTACCGACGATCAGCTGGTTGACCTGGCACATCGGCTGGTGGTGGACCGTAACGATGGATCATCTGCGGCAGCGGACACCACGGCAGCGCACGGACGTTGAATGGCCAGGCGCGGGTGAGCCGACTGTCGCCTGGCTGCGGGACCTGCGCACCGAGTGGCAGGCTCTCCTCGACGGCCTCAGCGACGTCGATCTCGACGGCACCGCGCCGTTCCCATGGCAGGACGAGACCGACCACACGGTCACGCACATGATCGGTTGGGTCAACTCAGAGTTGATGAAGAACGCAGCGGAGATCGGCCAACTCCGGCTACTGCACGCGGCGCGGACCTATGCCAGGACCAGCTGACCGCGCCGGATCCATCCGCGGTCCTGACATAGGCATCCTGGCAGGGTCAGCAGCCGATCCGGCTGGACCCGACCGCGACGTCGTCGTACCAGAGGGTGTCGGCCCCGCCGCCGTAGCTCTCCCAGCCCAGCTTCAGGTCGGTGAGCTGCGGCCGCCAGGTGCGGTTGTACCACTGGCCGTCGATGTCGTGCGTCGGTACGCCGTCCGCGGTAAGCCCGGTGACGGCGACGCCGTCCAGCCAGGTACGGAGCTGACCGGCCGAGCCGTCCACCATGAACTCCACGCAGGCCCACCGGTTGGTGGGTAGCGGCATGCTCTGCGCCACCCCGGCTGGGCTCTGCTCGGGCAGGGTCGCGTCGTCGGAGGCACGGTTCCACTGCAGGGCGCCGTTCTGGCCGCCCATCCGCAGGTCCTTCTTGCCATCGGCGGGGTCGGCCATCGCGATCATCGTGGTGTGATCGGTGGGCTGGGCGGTGGTGTGCCGCACCCAGATCCGGCCATAACGGACACTGCCCACGCTGCCGAGGTTCTTCGTGGACCTGATGAAGACGTGGTTGCAGTATCCGGCGGCGCCGTTGATGCGGACCGCCCGGCTGCCGCTGTGCGTGGTGGCCGTGTCGATGGTGGCCGTGCCGGCGCCGGAACAGTCCGGGCTCACCACGGTCCAGTCGCCCGAGGGCGTGGAGCCGGTCTGGTTCTCGAAGTCGTCGCAGAGCACCGCCCCGGCGCATCCGGTGGGCGGGGTCGTGGTGGTCGGCGGGGTCGACGTCGGCGGCGCGGTGGTCGGATTCATCGTGGTGGGCGCGCCGGTCGGGGTCGGCGCGGCGCCGTTGCACGGTACGCCGTTCAGGCTGAACCCGGTCGGGGCGCCGCCGCTGGAGCCGAACGTGCCCTGCACGCCGAACTCGGTGGAGCCGCCGGCCGGGATGCTGCCGTTGTACGACACGTTGCGGGCGGTCACCGTCTTTCCGGACTGGCTGACCGTGGCGTTCCAGCCGTTCGTGACGCGCTCGTCCCCGGCGTACGTCCACGTGACGGTCCAACCGGAGACGGCGGTGTCGCCGGGGGAAACCTTGATGTTGGCGGTGAATCCGCCGGACCACTGGTTGGGCGTGTAGTCGACCCGGCAGCCCTGGGCCGCCGCGGCCGGGCCGCTGAGCAGGGCCGTTCCGGTCGCGGCCACGGCTACGGCCAGCGCGGCGACAACCGCCAGGGTCGGGGTGGGGCGGGCGCGGAGAATCGTCATGGAAGGTCCTTCTGCCATCGAGCGGGGCGGAGGCGGCGCGGCGGCGCGCGTCCTGGACGGACGTGACGCGGCGGCGCGCCCTGGGTGCGGCGCGGCGGTGCGCCACAGCGACTGGTCGGCGCGTACGACCGACGTGCCCGGCTCGGGGTGGACCTGTCAGCCGCCGACGGCCCGGTCGCCCGGACCCCGGCGGCGCCCACCCTCAATCTATTTACCGATGCCGATCTAATCAAGGGTCAGCGCTCCGGACGCTATTTCGGTGGACCGGCCGGCCCGGCCGTGCCAGCGTGACCCGAAGACGGACCGAACCGACCGACGGGAGCACGGCGATGCGAGGACCCGAAACCTTCCCGCCCATCCGGACGCGAGCTTTCGAGGACCCGTCAGCCCATGCAGACCGTCAACCTTGGCATCGTCGCCCACGTCGACGCCGGTAAGACCAGCCTGACCGAACGCCTGCTGTACGCCACCGGCGTCATCGACCGGCTCGGCAGCGTCGACGCGGGCACCACCCGGACCGACACCGGCGAGATCGAGCGCCGCCGGGGCATCACCATCCGCAGCGCCGTCGCCGCGTTCGGAGTACGCGACCGCCAGGTCAACCTGCTCGACACCCCCGGGCACAGCGACTTCGTGGCCGAGGTCGAACGCGCGCTCGGGGTACTCGACGCGGCCATCCTGGTGCTGTCGGCCGTCGAGGGAGTACAGCCGCACAGCCGGCGGATCATGCGGATCCTCCGGTCGCTCCGGCTACCCACGCTGATCTTCGTCAACAAGATCGACCGGATGGGCGCCCGTACCGACGAGCTGGTCGCGGACGTGCGCCGGCTGCTCACACCAGCCGTCGCCCCGCTGGGCACGGTCCGCGCGCCCGGCACCCCCGAGGCCGCCTTCCGGCGCCACGACCCACGGTACGACGACAGCGCCGCCCACCGGCTCGCCGAGGCCCTCGCCGAGCACGACGACGAGCTGCTGGCCGCCCTGGTGGACGACCTGCCACCCGACCCGGACCGGATCGACAGGGCGCTTCGGGTGCAGACCGCGGCCGGGCAGGTTCACCCGCTGCTGTTCGGCTCGGCGCTGTCCGGGGCCGGCGTACCGGAGCTGCTGGACGCCGTCGCGGCCCTGCTCCCGCCGTCGCCGCCGGCCGAGCCCGAGCCGCGGGCCCGGGTCTTCGCCATCGAACGCGACCCCGCCGGCGAGCGGGTGGCGTACCTGCGGTCGTACGGCGGGCAGCTCCGCGCGCGGCAGCGGGTCACCGGGTACCGCCGGGAGCCGGACGGCCGGATCACCGCGACCCGCGCCCAGATCACCCGGCTCGACGTGATCGGCGCGGCCACCGGCGACGCCGAGCCGACCGGGCGGGGCCATCAGCCGGCGGCGCTGACCGCCGGGCACATCGCCCGGGTCGCCGGCCTGACCGGGGTACGCCTCGGCGACCAGCTCGGCAGCCCGGCCGGGCTCGACGGGCGGTCGTACTTTCCGGCGCCGACCCTGGAAGCCGTGGTGCGCCCCCGCGACCCGGCCCGCACGCTGGCGCTGCACGCCGCGCTGCTGGACCTCGCGGACGCCGACCCGTTCATCCGGACCCGGGTGGCCCCGGACGGCGGCACGAGCGTGCTGCTCTACGGCGAGGTGCAGCGCGAGGTGCTGGCCGCCATACTGGCCGAGGCGTACGGGATCGAGGCGGAGTTCGGGCCGGGCCGGCTCATGCACGTCGAGCGGCCCACCGGCACCGGCACGGCGGTGGAGATCATCGGGCACGGCTTCTTCGGCACGGTCGGGTTGCGGGTCGAACCCGGCTCCGGGGTGGACTACCGGCGGGAGGTCGAACTCGGATCGCTGCCGCTGTCGTTCCACAGGGCCATCGAGGAGGCCACCCGGGCCGCCCTCGACCAGGGTCATCACGGCTGGCCGGTCACCGACATCCGGGTCACCCTCACCCACAGCGGCTACTGGTCGCCGATCAGCACGGCCGGGCACTTCCGGGACCTGGCGCCGTACGTCCTCATGCAGGCCCTCGCCGAGGCCGGCACCCGGGTCTTCGAGCCGTGCCGCCGGTTCGAGGTGGAGGTGCCGGCCGACCGGCTCGGTCCGGTCACGTCGTACCTGAGCCGGCTCGGCGCCCGGATCGACGGCACCCACGAGATCGCGGCCGGCTGGCGGATCGGCGGGGTGCTGCCGGCGCGGCTCGAGCCGGAGGCGCAGCGACGGCTGCCGGACCTGTCCGGCGGGGAAGGGTTGTGGTCGTCGGCGCCCGGCGGCGACCGCCCGGTGTCCGGTGACCCGCCGCGCCGGCCCCGCACCGACGGCAACCCGTTCGACCGGGTCGAGTACCTGCGCTTCCTCGCCCAGCCAAGGAACCGGTCCTGAAGCCCTATGGAGCTCAAGGCCGGGCTTCCTCCCGGCCTTGAGCCCCGCCGGGTCAGGCTGTCGCCATCTGGCGGACGTGTTTGCCCTCAGCGAACTCCTCGACCATCTTGGCGCAGAAGGCCGGCAGGTCGCTGGGGTTGCGGCTGGTGACCAGGCCGTTGTCGACCTGCACCTGTTGATCCACCCAGTTCCCGCCGGCGTTGCGGATGTCGGTGCGCAGGCTGGGGAACGAGGTGACGGTCCGGCCGTTGACCATGCCGGTCTCGACCAACGACCAGGGGCCGTGGCAGATCGCCGCCACCGGCTTCTGTTGCTGGAAGAACCCCCGGACGAAGTCCATCGCCTGCGGGTTCATCCGGAGCCGGTCGGGGTTGACCGTCCCGCCGGGCAGCAAAAGGGCGTCGTAGTCAGCCGCATCGACCTCGTTCACCGTCCGGTCCACCTGATAGCGGTTGGCCGGATTGATGTCCTGGTTCATCGACTGGATCTCGCCTGATTTCAACGAGATCAGGTGGACCTCGGCTCCTGCCTGCTCCGCGGCGGCCCGGGACTGGGTGTACTCCACGTCCTCCACCCCGTCGGCGGCGAGGCAAGCAACTCGCTTGCCGGTCAGTGGCTGCTGGCTCTGCGCCATTTCTGCGGCCTCCCTTCGCGGCGCCGCCCCGTCGGCGACGCGTCGCTCGCTCGCGGTCGCCTTCCCGGTGCGGGGCACCGGCAAACCGAACGCCGCTCGGAAGCGGACAAGCCGTCACATACCCGCCGCACAGCGGGGGCCTGCGCGCAGCAGAAAGATGGCGAGGCCGATCAACGGCGCCACCAGGTAGCCGACCATCCCCGCGAGGACGTGCAGGACGACCCCGGCGAGGGCCCCGCCCCGACCGGCGGGAGCTACGGCTGCTCTCCCTCGCAACCGACGGACGGGAACGGTCAGTGGACGTCGACCAGAAGCGGGACTTCCAGCTGGGCCCGAAGCTCCTCGACGGATATGTCGAACGACTCGATCACGCGGACGCCATCGGGGATGATCTCGAACACGGCGTGGTCGGTGTAGACCCGACTGACGCAGCCGACGCCCGTGAGGGGGTAGGTGCAGGTGGGCACGAGCTTCGGGCTGCCGTCCTTCGCGAAGAGCTTCATCATCACGTAGACCCGCTTGGCGCCGATCGCCAGATCCATCGCGCCGCCGACGGCGGGGATCGAGCCGGGTGCGCCGGTGTCCCAGTTGGCGAGGTCACCGCTCGCCGAGGCCTGGAAGGCGCCCATGACGCACACGTCGAGGTGGCCGCCACGCATCATGGCGAAGGAGTCCGCGTGGTGGAAATACGCCGCTCCGGGCAGCTCGGTGACGGGCACCTTGCCGGCGTTGGTGAGTTCAGGGTCGACCTCGTCGCCGACAGCTGCGGGGCCCATGCCCAGCATGCCGTTCTCGGTGTGGAGGACGACGCCGATCTCCGCCGAAAGGTGGTCGGCGACCTTGGTGGGCTGACCGATGCCGAGGTTGACGAAACTGCCCGGCGCGATGTCCTGCGCAACCCGGGCCGCGAGCTGGTCGGGATTGAGTGGCATCAGCGGGCTCCCTGCACGGTGTAGTGACGCGGCTCGACCTGGACCACCCGGTCGACGTAGATGCTCGGGGTGACGACGATTTCCGGGTCGATCTGCCCCGCGTCCACGGTCGACGAGACCTGGACGACGGTTGTCGTGGCGGCCGTGGCCATCACCGGGCCGAAGTTTCGGGCGGTCTTGCGGTACACGAGGTTGCCCATCGTGTCGGCGATGTGAGCGGAGATCAGGGCGACGTCCCCCTTGATCGGGTACTCGAGGACGTAGTTACGCCCGCCGATCGTGCGGGTCTCCTTGCCCTCGGCGAGCGGCGTGCCGACGCCCGTCGGGCAGTAGAACGCGCCGATGCCCGCCCCGGCTGCCCGCATCCGCTCGGCGAGGTTGCCCTGCGGGACCACCTCCAGCTCGATTTCGCCGCGGCGGTAGAGGTCGTCGAAGACGTAGGAGTCGACCTGCCGGGGGAAGGAGCACAGGACCTTCCGCACCTGGCCGGCCTTCAGCAGGGCGGCCAGGCCCACGTCGCCGTTGCCGGCGTTGTTGGACACGATGGTGAGGTCGCGTGCGCCGTGCCGGATCAAGGCGTCGATCAGGTCGAATGGCATGCCGGCGAGTCCGAAGCCACCCACCAGAACGGTGTCGCCATCCTTGACGACGCTCACCGCCTCGTCCGGCGATGCGAAGATCTGTGCTCTGCTCACGCCGCTCCTCCCGTGACGTTCTCGAGGACCACGGCGAGTGCCTGGCCCACCCCGATGCAGATCGCGGCGACGCCGTACCGCTCGCGCTTCGCGACCAGCACGTTGGCGAGGGTGCCGAGGATGCGGGCGCCCGAGGCGCCGAGCGGATGGCCGATTGCGATCGCGCCACCCTTGGCGTTGACGATCTCGGGGTCGATCTTCCAGGCGTCCACGCAGGCGAGCGACTGGACGGCGAAGGCCTCGTTGAGCTCGACGGCACTCACCTGATCCCAGCCGATGCCGGCCCGTTCCAGCGCTCGGTTGGCAGCCTCGACCGGAGCGAGCCCGAAGGCCTGCGGCTCCAAGGCGAAGGCGCCACGACCCACGATCCGAGCGATCGGGTCAAGCCCGATCCGCGTGGCAGCGGCCTCCGAGCCGAGCAGCAGCGCCGCCGACCCGTCGTTGAGCGGCGATGCATTGCCAGCGGTGATCGTGCCGTCCGGCCGGAAGCTCGGCTTGAGGCCGGCGAGCTTCTCCGGCGTGCAGTCGGCGCGGATGCCTTCGTCTCGGGTCAGGTCGACGCCATCGACCGGAACCACCAGGTCGTCGTAGAAGCCCTCGTCCCATGCCGCCGCCGCGAGCCGGTGCGACCGCGCAGCGAACTCGTCCTGCCGCGGTCTGGAGATCGAGAACCGCTGCTGCAGCTGCTCGTTGCACTCCCCCAATGAGACCGTCCACTCCGCCGGCATCCGGGAGTTGACCAGGCGCCAGCCGAGCGTCGTCGAAACGGCGGTCGTGTTGCCGGCAGGAAACGCTCGGTCCGGCTTTGGCAGCACCCACGGCGCCCGGGTCATCGACTCCATGCCGCCGACCAGCACGACATCGGCGTCACCGGTGTCGATCGTGCGGGACCCGATGATCGCCGCATCGAGCGACGAGCCGCACAGCCGGTTGACCGTGGTCGCGGGCACCGACACCGGCACTCCGGCGAGCAGTGCGGCCATCCGGCCGACGTTGCGGTTGTCCTCGCCAGCCTGGTTCGCGCAACCCCACACGATCTCGCCGATCTGAGCCGGGTCCAGCGTCGGCGCCTTCGCGAGCACGCCGGTGATCGCGGTCGCTGCGAGGTCGTCGGGACGGACGCCGGCCAACGCTCCGTTGAACCGGCCGAAAGGAGTGCGGGTCGCTGCGTAGACGAATGCCATGCTCGACTACCTCTCCCCCACCGCGGAGTGCGCCGTGAACGGCAGCACAAGCCGGGACTGGTGGGCGGCGTCGCGATAGATCTTGTGGGTGACGGGGCGACCCACCGGCAGGTGGAATGCGTCCGGCGGCAGCAGCGCGTTGTGCGCGTCGGCCAGCGGTTCGTCGTTGGACAGCTCCACCCCCAGACGGTGGCCGGGGTTGAACGTCGCCGCGAACGGGTAGAGCCGCAGGACGTACTCCTCGATCTTCCCGGGCTCCACCGGCACGGCGCGGGTGTGCGGGTGGTACGGGTTACCCTCGGTCGTCCGGTCGTCCAACTCGCGGTGCGATGCCTTGAGGAAGCCGGTGGTGATCAGCTGGCGGCTTCCGTTCGGGGCAACGTCCCACAGTCGCAGGATGAAGTTCGTGTCGTCCTGGTCGATCTCGGCGAACAGGTGCGCCGCACCGGTGCCGATGAGCTCCGTGGGCTCCTCGAACGGCTCGGTGCTCCAGCTGAGCGTCTGCACCTTGTCGGTCACCGTCAGCGGTGCCTGGTAGAAGCCGTCCGGGGCGGCGTGCTCCGCGCCCATCAGCTCGGGCTCAAAGGAGAGCTTGTGGCGCGGGCGCAGGTACAGCGACTTGTACTCGATCTTTTTCGGCGGCCACTGCTCGGCGGTGATCACCTCGCGCGAGCCCTCGACGAAGACGGTCACGGCCGGCTCGTCCATGATGCCGTTGTCGATACCCTTGAGCCAGTACTCGTACCAGCGGAACATCTTGTCGTGTTCCTCGATCCAGGGGCGCGACTGCATCGGCGGGTAGGAGCCGATGTCCAGCTTCTTGGGACCCTTCAGCACGTTGAACAGCTCGACGTGGCCGTCCATGGTCCAGCCGCGTCCCTGGTCGATCTGCAGATAGACCGGGATGTCGATGTTCTCGGCCAGCGTGATGGGGTTGCGCTCCTCGTACCACTCGCCATCGAGGTTGTTCATCACGATGTCGAACCAGAACTCGCGGTTCTTCGGGTACTTCAGCACGTGCACGAGGTTCGGCCACGCGGCCACGTCCGGGTCCGCCAGCCGCTCGTCGACGAGTTTCTTGAGCTCCTCCGGCGAGTGGACCTCCTGCATGCGGGACTTGACGTTGGTGTGCGCGATGCCGGAGTCGCCACCGCGTCCCTCGCGAGCGGCCCGCGGCATGAACCACATGATGCCGCCGTGGTAGGTGGTCTCGTAGAAGTCGAAATGGCCGCCGCTGACGAAGATCGCCTTCAGGTGTGGCGGCCGCTCGGCCGCGGCGAGCACCTGCATCGACCCGAAGTAGGAGATGCCGACCATGCCGACGTTTCCGTCGCACCACGGCTGCTCGGCGACCCACTCGATGACGTCGTACAGGTCCTGGCCCTGGGAAACACCACCGAAGTTGTAGTTGCCGATCATCACGCCGCCGGAGTCACCGGTGCCGCGCATGTCACCGATGACGTGGACGTAGTCCTCCTTGACGACGCGCGCGATGTCACCGGCCTCGATACAGCCGTCCCACATCGGGCTGGGGCGACGCTGCGGCGGCGTGGTGAGGGCGAGGGCCTGCAGTTCCTTGCCGTAGGCGCTCATCGCGATCAGGGCCGGTCGCGGCTTGTCCTCCGTGCCGTGGTAGGCGTCCACGGCTAGGGTGACCCCGTCGCGCATCGGCACCTGCAGGTCCTTGCGGACGGCTATCGTCTGCTCGCCCGCCTGGATCGTCCGAAAGTCAGCCATGAATGCGAAGTTCCTCTGTCACGAGTTCTGGTGGAAGTGCGTGCGGTAGCCGTGCATCGACGTGAAGAACGGCGACGGCTCGAGCGCCGGGTCGCCGGTGTAGCCGAGCCGCTCGGCGACCGGGGCGAACGGGGAGTACGGCGACTCCGTCTCCCGCAGCCCGTCCTGAAGGCAGCGGCAGACCGCTTCGCCGACCCCGGCCTCGATGTCCAGGCTCCCCTGGAGCGCCTCCCGAGCCTGGTCGGCGTCGAGTTCGACGCCGTACGGCGTGCCGTCGGCCCGGCGGTACGGGTGGCCGAGGTACAGGTGCTGCGGGCGGATCTCGTCGCGCAGGTATTGCAGGCTGGCGCGGTACGCGACCGGATCGACGTAGCCGGGGAAGCCGCTGGCGGCGCCATGAACCTGGACGGCGTCGCCGACGAACACGGAGCGCTGGCCGTCGATCACATAGGCCACCGATCCGGGCGTGTGGCCTGGGATCGAGTGGACGGAGACGGTGACGCCGCCACCGAGCGAGAGGGTCTCGCCGCCCTTGAGCAGCATGGTCGGCTCCATCTCGCCGGAGATGACCGCATTGGCCGCGGCCGTCACCTTCGCCTCGCCCTCGGGGTCCTGCAGGTACCGCCCCCGGCCGTGGCGGTACTCGTCCACGTGCGCCCGGCGCGAGCGCAGCATCGCGGCGTCGGCCTCGTGGATGACCACCTGCGCGCGCCGGCCGGTGAGTTCCCACAGGGCGTAGGCGCCGCCGACGTGGTCGATGTGACCGTGGGTCAGCAGGATCCAGCGCACGTCCTCGATGCGGCGCCCGATGGCCTCGAGCGCGGGGACCATGCCGTCGGCGGGCGAGGAGGCGATCCCGGTGTCGACGATGGCCGGCTCGGGGGCGTCGATGAAAAAGCTGTACAGCCCGAACCGGCCCCACGGCGAGACCAGGGGATGCACGTTCACCCGCGTCATGACTCGCTCCGCAGAAATGCGGCCGTCTCTGCGAAGACCCGGTGGTACTCGGGGATCCAGGAGAAGTGCTGCACGAATCCGTGGCCGGCGCCCGGGTAGCGGCTCACCGTGGCGTCGACTCCGGCCTGCTTGAGGCGCTGGCCGTAGCGTTCGCCCTCATCACGCAGCGGGTCGTACTCCGCGGTCACGATCAGCGCGGGCGGCAGCCCGGTGAGGTCGGCGCGCTTGATCGGCGAGACCAGCGGATCGGCGGGGTCGGCGCCGCTGCCGAGGTAGAAGGCGTTGAACGGTTTCAGCCCCGCCGTCTCCAGGCCGTAGCCGACGGCGTTCTCGCGCAGCGAGGCGTAGCGGTCGACGTCGAAGTCGAGATCGAGCGAGGGGTAGAAGAGGATCTGGTGCGTGATGCGATCGAATCCGTCGTCGTGGGCCATCGCGGCGACGGCCGCGACGAAGGTGCCGCCCGAGCTGTCACCGGCGATGGCGAGAGCGGTGCCGTCCCAGGCGAGGCGCTCGCCGTTGTCGGCGGCCCATCGCACCACCGCGTAGCAGTCCTGGAGGCCGGCCGGGAAGGCGGCCTCGGGCGCCCGGCGGTAGCCGACGGAGACGACCTTGAGCCCGGTCTGCTCTGCCAGCGACCGGGCGATCTGGTCGTGAGTGTCCAGGCTGCCGAGGAAGAAGGCGCCGCCGTGGAAGTAGACCAGCAGGCCGTACGCCTCAGCGTCGACCGGCGTGTAGATCCGCACCGGGACCTCGCCCGTCGGGGTCCGCGCCATGGTGTCCTCGACCGAGTGCAGCGGCAGGCGCTGCTCGGCCGGCGGCACCTGCGCCTCCTCGGCCGCGCGCATGGCGACCGGGTCGAGCGGACCCTCGGGCGGGGCCGGCAGGCTGGCCAGGACCTTAGCGATCTCGGGGTGCAGTGCCATGGCGTCAGGCCGCCTGCGGCTGCTGGGACGCGGGCTTCTGCCCGGGAAAGACGTCGTTGACCTCGTCCTCGCTCCACCCCTGGCGCGAGATGCGCTGCAACTCGTCGGTCACCGGCTTGCGGGTCGCCTGGTACCGGGCCAGCGCTTCCTTGACGGAGTCGGCCTGGGCAAGGGCGTCGGCGAGCGCGCCGGCGTCCAGGATCGCCGAGTTCGCGCCCTGGCCCTGGTGGTGCAGCATCGAGTGGGCCGCGTCGCCGATGAGGACGACGGAATCGGAGTGCCACGTGTCGACCGGGTCGATGTCGTAGACCGCGCGGACGTTCACGGCGTCCATGTCGAGGTCGCGGGTGATGTTCACGATCCGCTCGTCGAAGCCCTCCACCGTCGCCAGGAGATCGTCCCTGGTGACCTGAGGTGCCCAGGTGCTGTCCGGGCACAGGGCGGTGATGTCGAACGAGACCTGGTTGCGGTGGCGCAGCGGCAGGAAGTACACCTTCGTGCCCCGGCCGATGTACATCCGCAGGTTGTCGTCGACGCACATCCCGTGGGCGTCGTCGGCGGAGATCACCGCGCGGTAGGCATGCTCACCGGAGAACACCGGGCCTTTGTCGCTGAAGAGCTGCTGGCGCACCATCGACTTGATGCCGTCCGCGCCGATGACCAGATCGGCCTCGACGGTCGTGCCGTTGGCGAAGGTGAGGACCGAGTGGTCGCCCTGGCCCTCGATGGTCTCCAACTTGTGACCGAGGTGCACCATGCCCTGGGGAAGCACCCCCACCAGGGCTTCGATGAAGTCCCCGCGGTGGATCAGGTGGGTCTTTGCGCCGAAGGTGTCGATCTCCGGCCACGCCTCCTTCATGATCGGGTCACCGGTGGCGGTGAGGATCTCGAAGTAGTCGCTCGGGGAGCTCACCTTGGCGATCGCGTCGAAGATCCCCCACTGGCGGAAGCGATTCATGGTGGATGGACGTAGCCCGATGCCGGCGCCGACCTCCCGGATCTGGTTCGCCTGCTCGTACACGTTGACGTCGGCACCGAGAAGCGCGAGAGCCTTCGCTGCCGCCGCACCGGCGTACCCCGCGCCGACGATGGCGACGTTCAGGTTCTTCAAGTCTGAGGTGTGCATGGTTCTCGTGTCCCTGTCAGTTCTGGATGGCCAGGAAGTCGGCGGGGTTGTCGACGAAGATGGTCTTGATGGTGGCCTCGTCGAGACCGGCGGCGCGCAGGTCCGGGATGAGGTCCTCGAAGATGTAGTTGACCGTGTGGCCCTGCACGCCCGGCCAGCCCAGCGGGCTGCAGTTGGCGTCGGCCGAAGCGAGCGCCTTGTCCAGGTGCTGGCGGATGAAGCGGAGGAAGTGGTCCAGCCGTTCCTTGCGCGGGCGGGCCCAGAACGGCGGGTCCGGGAGCTCGGTCTCGTAGCCGAAGGTGTCGAAGCCGACCCGGCCGCCCTGCTCCGCGATCCAGGTGTCGCGGGTCTTCTCAGCGTTGACGCCGTCGTCGACGTGCCCGAACAGTACGCGGTCGAGCGGGAGCCCCTCCTCCTCGAAGACGGCGATCGCGGTCTCGGCGTCGATCGCCAGGTGGGTCAGGATCGGCACGCCGGTGGTCAGGGCGGCCCGTGCGGCAGCGCGGTAGATGCGCTTGTCCAGGTCGGTCATGCGGCCACCGCGGCTCACGCCGACCTTAATGATGCCGGCGCGGCTGCCGGTGTTGCCGATGCCGACGGTGATCTCGTGGATGAAGTGCTCGGCCAGGTATTCCACGCTCGCCCGAGCGAAGAACGGCAGCGCGGTGTCGCCGCCGACGAAGCCGGTGCTGGCGACGATGTGCACGCCGGTCTTCGCGGACAGCGACTTGTAGTAGTCGACGTCTCGGCCGTTGCAGATACCGGTTGCGTCGACGAACGTACCGCCGCCGTACTCGTGGAACTGGCGCAGCTTCGGGACGGTCTCCTCGTACCGCTGCTCGGGGCTCTTCCACCACTTGGTGTCCAGCTCAGATCCCGGCATGCCGTACCCGATGTGCTCGTGGACGGCCACGAGACCCAGTTCTTCGGTCGGGATCGGCCCCAGGACGGTGTTCACTCTCGACACAACACTCACCTTTGCGGGAGAAAACTTGATGTCTTGGGCTTGTCGAGCGCTCAGCGCACCGACAGCAGGTCGCGCGGGTTGTCGACGAGGATCCGCTGGAGGTTCTCGTCGCTGAGACCCTGCGCCTTGAGCAGGGGGACGAACCTGGTCAGGACGTAGCTGTAGGGCAGGTCGTTGGCCGGATGCCCCTTGGCGACGCCGGTCGCGTTGGTCGACAGCAGGATCCGGTTGCCGTGGCCGGCCTCGACCAGCTCGGCGACCAGGGCGGCCCGCTCGGCGTCGGTGATGTGGGCGTCGTCCTCGGTGCCCACATGGTCGAGGCCGACGTGGGCGCCGCGGATCGCGACCTCGAGCGGCGCGCCGGCGGCGACGGCGTCCTTGCGGTCGAGCCCGCCGACGACGACCCGGTCGGCCGGCAGCTTCTCGTCCAGCACGACCTCGAGGTCGCGCACGGCGTCGTTGCCGTGACGCAGGGAAACCGGGACACCGGTGGTCGAGGCGGCGCGGGCCGCACCCCGGAACAGGCTCTCGTCGGTCGCGGTCATGCCCGCGAGGGTCGCGGCGGTGGCCACGAGGCCCGCGGCAGCCCGCCGCTCGACCCGGGGCACCACCATGCCCTCGGTGACCTCCTTGGCGAAGAGGTCGGCGAACTTCTCGGCCGGCCATGGTGTCGGGGGGTTGGTCTGCGGCGTCAGGAAGTAGCCGCCGAGCAGCTCCTCGGGGCCCTGGCCGGTCGACGCGACGATGTGCACGCCAGTCGCGCGCGAGAGCGCCTCGTACAGCCGCACATCGCGTCCGTGGAACATGCCGGTGCTGTCGACGATCGTCCCGCCGCCGTGCCGGCGGAAGTCGTTCAGCTTCCCGGCCAGGGCTTCGAAGATCTCGGCGCGGTCGATGGTGACGTCGAACGCGTATTCCGCTCCCGGAACGACCGACAGCAGAGCCTCGTGAACCGCGACGACCCCCAGCTGCCGCGCGGGAACGGGCCCAAGGACGGTGTTGACGATGTTGTCGGCAGTCTTGGCGCCCATCACTGGCACTCCTCTTGGTCTCGCTGAGTGATTGCGGTCACGCCGCCGAGGTGAACGGTGTCACGTCACCTTACATCGCGTCAAGTGACTGGACATAGGGTAAGCCTTGCGGGCTTCCTGTATGTAGCCAGGTCGAGGTCCCCACCCCCGCGACGTAGGGACCTCGATCCGGTTCGGCGGCTCTCTGGTCACCCGGCGGGGACGAGCTCCTCGTCGATCAGGGGCTTCTCGACGTCGGCACGCTTCGAGCCGAAGAGCCCGAACAGCGTCAGCGCCGCGGCAGCGGCGGCGCAGAGGCCGGCGACCAGGAACGCCAGGCTGTAGGCGCTGCCGAGCGACTCGAACGCGAGCACGTGGAGACTCTCCGGCATCGGCACCGGCGGCAGGTCCGGACCGGCGCCGGGCACGACCGGCATCGAGTTGATCGCCATGGCGCCACCCCCGTGCGCGATGGCCCCGGCGATGTCGGTGTACGGCGGCGTGAGCCCAGACTCGCCGATCGCCCCGCCGACACCAGCGCTCAGGTCACCGTTCGCCCGGCTGACCGCGAACGCGGCGATGAGCACCGGACCGAGCGCGAAGCCGAAGTCGCGCAGCAGGTTGGTGGTGGCACTGGCCATGCCGGCGAGCCGCAGCGGAACGGTGTTGATCGCGACGGCCGTGATCGAGCCGACGGTGAGCGCGAAGCCGACACCGAGGACCAGCATCGGAGCGATGAACCGGGTCCAGCTCAGGTCGTGGATGTCGAACGTCGAGCACCAGATGCCGCTGAGGGCGATGAGGGCGAAGCCGACGGTGAGCACCCAGCGAGGCGAGAAGTTCCGGATCAGATGGGAGACGACCGGCACCAGCACGAAGGCCGGCCCCTGGATGAACAGGAACAGCACGCCGATCTTCAGCGCGTTCTGGTGCTGGATCGCGCCCAGCCAGATGCTCATCGAGAAGCAGGTGGCGAGGAACGCGAACATGCCGACCACGGTGGCGATCGCGACGATCGCGTAGGAACGGTTGGCGAAGATGGTGAGGTGCAGCAGCGGGACCTCGGTCCGCAGCTCGATGACGACGAACGCGCCGAGGAGCACGAGGCCCGCGACGAAGGCGCCGATGATCTCCGGACGGGCGAAGCCGGCTTCGGAGCCCTGGGTGGCGGCGAAGAGGATGGCGATCAGACCGAGGGCCAGCGTGACCTGGCCCGGTACGTCCAGCTTGCGCCCCTCGGGCGACGAGGAATCGGCAGCGAACTGGGTGATGACGATCGAGACGACCGCCACCACGACCACCACGAGGTACGAGGTTCGCCAGTTGCCCTCCGCGGCGAGCCACCCACCCATCAGCGGGGAGATCGCCGCACCGATCGAGAGGAAGCCGGCCCAGACGGCGATGGCCTTCGCACGCGCCGCCGGCGACGGGCTGACCGCGGCCAGCATGGCGAGCGAGATCGGGTAGAGGATCGCGGCTCCGAGCCCCGCGACGACCTGCCCGACCCACAGGATCTGGACCGTCTGGGCGACGAAGCTGACGAGCGAGCCCGCGACGGTCAGCAGTGCACCCACCTGCAGCAGCCGCTTGCGGCCGAACAGGTCGCCGATCACGCCGGTGGTCAGCTCGAAGACGACCATGGGAATGGCGAAGGCGGCCGTGACCCAGGTCAGTTCGGCGCCGGTGGTCTGGAACTCCTGCTGGAAGGTGCCATTGAGCGCGCCCGGCAGCGAGTACGCCACCTGCGCGAGGAGTACGGCGAAGCAGCCGGCGACCACCGTGGCGGTGTAGCCCTGCTTGCGCGCAGCGGTCTGCGTCATTGCGGATGTCTTCCTTGTCGATAAGCCGGGCGATCGGTGCTGACCGCACGGGAGCGGCCACCCGAAGTGAGCGGGCTCACGTGTTGGATGTGCAAGGTGTCATGAACCTTGACAGTCCGTCAAGAGTCTGAGCAATACGTACCGAGGACGGTCGGTAAGCACGGAACGCAGCCGCCGTGGCCTATGCTGGCGAGCATGGCGACGCTTCGTGAGGCTCAGAGGGAGATGACGCGAAAGCTCCTGCTCGACGCCGGCCTGGACCTGTTCGTGTCCAAGGGCTATGCGACGACGACGGTCGACGACATCGCGTCGGCGGCGGGAACGACGCGAGTGACCTTCTATGCGTACTTCCCCTCCAAGGTCGATCTGATGAAGGCCCTCATCTCGGAGCGGCTGAACGCCTTGCTCGGCCGGGTCCCCTCCGCCGAGCACGGGTCGACCGAGCGTGAGTTGGTCGCCGTGGTCGAGGACGGCTCACGGGAGCGGATCCGCGGGTGGCTCGCGGCGACCTCGCAACGGTGGGATGCGATCCGCCCCTACACCACGACCGCCGTCGAGGCCGCAGCGAGCGACCCCGAGATCCGCGCGCTCCTCGACGAATGGCTGAACGAGGCCATCGGCGACATCAAGGACGGGCTCGATCGTGCCGACCGGTTTCCACCTGGCACCCGCCACTTTCGGGGCGTCATCGCCATCACCGAGCTCGATCACGTCGCGCGCCACTGGACACCGGGGACCTGGGGTGTCGGGTACGACGAGATGCTGGACGTCCTCACCGAGAGCTGGGTCGGCTCGATCGGCCGCCACTGAGCGCCAAGCCGCTCCGGCCCCGCGACCTCACCCACGCCTTCGCGAGCCGGCGCCAACGCGCGTCAAGGCCTCGCCGCGTCGAACAGGAGCTGGCGCAGCCAGGAGATGAAGTAGTGGTCGCCCAGATGCGGGTTCCACACCATGTCGATGCCCAGCCCGGGGAGTGGGAACGGGAACTCCTCGATCCGTAGGTCGACGAGCGTGCGCATCTCGGCGGCGACCCGGTAGCGGAGGAGGGCGACGCCGCCGGCACGTCCGACCAGGTACGGGACGAGCAGGAAGTCGGAGATCAGCTGGCCGACCCGGTAGCTGACCCCCTTCTCGTCGAGCACCGAGTACGGGAAAACCCGCCGCTCGGTGTCCACGACGATGTGCGGCTGCGTGGTCAGCAGGTCGAGCGGGGTCGCTTCCGGTGGCGTGTCCGCCGAGGCCGCCACGACGATGCGGTCGTCGTACAGGCGCTCCCGCGGGTACGGCGACGTGAACCCCTCGGAGATCAGCACGACGTCGACACCGTGCTCCGTGAAGGTGGCCTCAGTCGGCACGGTGATGGCGCGCACCCGGAGGGTCGCGTTCGGGGCACGTTCCGCCACGAGCCGCATCAGCCGTGCCCCGAGGACGAAGGCCGTGCTGGTGGTCATCGCGACGGTGATCACCCGACGATCCGTCGCCAGATCGAAGCCCGGGAAATTAACGATGCCCGCGGCCTGCTGGAGCGTCGCCCGCAGCGGCCCGATCAGCTCAAGCGCGCGCGGGGTCAGCGTGGCACTGGCCCCTTGCCGGACGAGCAGGTCGTCGCCGAGGAGACGCCGCATGCGACCCAACGCATGGCTCATCGCCGGCTGCGACAGGCCGACGCGCTCGGCGGCCTTTGTCACCGAGCGCTCTTCGAGGAGCGCGAGGAGGGGCACCAGCAGGTTGAGGTTGACCGATGCCAGTCGATACAACCCGGCGCCTGTGGTGTCCGCTCCGTCGTCGCTCATCGCGAGCGAAACCCTACCCGGCTTGCTGGCTCAGGCGACGCAGTCGTGGGATCGGGATCCGGTAGTTCAGCGCCACAGCCGCGCCGGAGTCGTCGTCGTGCGACCAGCGCATCAGCGCCGGGCCGGCGAGTCCTCCCTCGACGTACGTCGGCGCTCCACGGAGCGGGAGATGGCCGACGGCCTTGAGACTGAGACCGAACTGCTCGGTCCAGAAGTACGGCTGGAACTGGAGCGGTGGCGTGTCGTCCCCACGAACGAGGGCAGCCGCGGCCACCTTCGCCTGCTCGATGGCGCTGCTCCACAGCGGGATGCGTCGCAGGCCGTGCGGCGTCGGGAACGCTGCCAGGTCGCCGACAGCGGCGATCTCGGGCCGGACCAGTCCGCGGGAGTCGACCTGAACGACGCCGTGGCTGGTCAGGCCGGTGTCCGCGAGCCACTCCGTGTTCGGGATGTCGCCGACGGCGGTCACCACCAGCTCGGCCTCGAGAACGGCGCCGTCGTCGAGTACGACACGTGCGTCGCCGCCACACCGATCGAGTCGCGCCGATCCGGTCTCGACGATGGTGAGCCCGCGCTCCCGCGCTGCCCTGACGAAGACCTCGGCCAGGTGCGGGCCCAGCTGCAGGATCAACGGCACACCCTGGGAGACCAGGGTGACCTGACAACCCGCGGTCAGGCATCCTGACGCGATCTCCATGCCGAGCGGTCCCCCGCCGACCACGACGACCGACGGTCGTCCGGCGAGGCGCTTGCGCAGGGCGAGTGCGTCGTCGAGGCCGCGCAGGACGAACTCCTCGGAAAGGTCGGACAACCGGCGCGCACGGGACCCGGTGGCAAGGACGACGCGATCGTACGGAAGAGCCGCGCCGTCGTCGAGCGTGACGAGCTGACGGTCGACGTCGAGTCCGGTCGCGCGTACGCCCAGGAGCTCGGTCGCCCCGTGGGTGGCCGGCGGAAGCTCGTGGGACGACAGGTCGTCGCCGTCGAGCAGCAACGCCTTCGACAGAGCCGGACGGCTGTACGCCGGGTGAGTCTCGTCGCCGACGATGGTGAGCTCCCCGTCAAACCCGGCCGCACGGAGGGTGTCGGCCGCCGTGAGGCCGGCGATGCCGTTCCCGACGACGACGACCCGCTGGATCAGCGTACTCATGCCAGGCGGAGGGCCGCGACCGGACAGACCCGGACCGCAGCGTTGGCCCGCGCGGCGTCGGCGTCGCTGATCTCCTCGTGGTCGAGCACCAGCTCACCGGCCTCGTCGAGGTGCATCAGGTCGGGCGCGGCCTCCTCGCACAGCCCGTGTCCCTCGCAGCGCGGACGGTCCAGGACGATCCTCATGCCGGCACCACTTTCAGGACGGGCAGCTCCTCGATGCTGCGGGTGATGTTGCTGGGGAGCCGGACCTCCGGGCCGACGACCAGGCGGCCGACCCGGCGGGCCAGCGCCTCGATGACGGCGTGCGCCTCGAGTCGGGCCAGTCCCTGTCCGGCGCAGCCGTGCGGGCCGTAGCCGAAGGACAGGTGGTCGATCGGGTTGCGTTCGACCAGGAACGCGTCGGGGTCGGCGTAGTGGCGAGGGTCCCGGTTGCCGGCGCCGAACAGGATCGCGACCTGCGCGCCCTGCGGGATCAGGACATCGTCGATCGCCACGTCGCGGGTCGTGCGTCGTCCCCAGGCATGGATCGGCGCCCAGTAGCGGAGCACCTCATTGAACGCGGCCGGCACCAGCGAGGGGTTCTCCCGGACCAGCGCGAGCTGCTCGGGGTGGGCCGCGAGCAGGGCGATGATGTTGCCGATCGAGGCGATCGTGGTGTCGACGCCGGCGCCGAGGTACTGGTGGATGATGTGGCCCGCCGTGTCGGGTGGGATGTCGCCACGCGCCTCGGCCTCGAAGATCCCCCGGCCGACCGAGCCGGGCGTCAGATCCTCGGCGGTGACGGTGGAGCACCAGGCGTACAGCTCGCCGGCGATCGGGAAGCTTTCCGCGGTGCGCTGGTTCATCGGTCCGATGACCTGCATCGCGGCCTGGCCCCAGCGCAGCATGTTGTCGCGGGCGTGGCCGGTGAACCCGATGAGATCCGCGACGACCTGGAGCGGCAGGGCGCGAGCCAGGCCGTCGATGGCCTCGAACGAACCCTTGTTGACCAGTTCCTCGACCAGCGCGTCGGCCTTGGCCTCGATGCGGTCCTTCAGTCCGCGCAGCGCACGCGGGGACAGGTTCGCGGTCAGGGTCGCCCGTAGCTGCGTGTGTACCGGCGGGTCGGAGGCGAGGGAGGTGCCGGTGAGCGCCTCGTTGACCATCGGGTTGAACCCGATCGCTCCTGCGGAAGAGAAAGTCTCCCAGTCACCCAGGGCGTTGCGGATGACGTCGTACCTCGTGAGCACGTAGACGTCGTTCGCGGGGAGGTGGACGACGCCTCCCACGTCGCGCAGTGCTGCGTATGAGGGGTACGGGTCGACGAGCACCGTGTCGTCGAACAGGTCGAGATCGGAGATGGGCACGGCTGAATGCATCGGTTCACCTCGGGTCGGCACTTCGGTAAGCCCATTGAAGTGAGCGCGCTCACATAAGGCAAAGCAATGTTTCGCATGTAGCGGCATGCACGTGGTGCATGTGCCGGCTCAGTGGCCGCCCGCCTCGATGGCCCCGGCCGCCCGGTGGAGGGTGGCGACGAGCGCCGGAAGCTGATGGCGGTCGTAGCGGACCGCCGGCATCGAGATGGAGAGCCCGGCAAGCGCCGTACCGTCCGCGTCGCGGACCGGAACGCCGATCGCGACGACCCCCCGCTCCGACATCCCGTTGTTGAGCGCGAACCCGGCCCGGCGGACGCGGGTGAGCCGGCCCCGAAGGGCAGACATGTCCGGTCGTTCGTCAGGGCGCTGGGCGTACCGCTCAGCGGCGTAGAGGTCGTCCACCTCGCCCGACTGGACCTCCGCGAGCAGCACGAGCCCGGCCGTGGTGCGGTGCGCCGGGAACACCATCCCCTCGCGCGACCCCACCCGCAGCGCCTGCCGGCACTCCACGCTCGCGATGAACCGCGTCGTGTCACCCGTGCGGATCGCCAGGTTCGCCGACTCCCCCACGAGGTCGACGAGCCGCTGGAGATGCGGCAGCGCGGCGGCCCGCAGCTGCGACGTGCGCGACTGCGAGTGCGCGGCGAGCTCGAGGACCGGCCCCGGATGGTAGACACGCTGGTCGTCCTGGACCGCGAAGTCGCGATAGACGAGCGTCTGCAGCAACCGGTGGGCCGTCGACCGCGCCACGTCGAGCCGCTCGGCGACCTGGCTCACCGTGAGCCCGCCCTCCAGCTGCAGCATGACCGCGATCCGGAGCGCATGGTCGGCACTGGTCACGACGTACGCCGGCGGGGTCTTCGGTTCGGCACTCCCCATGTCCTGCTCGTTCCGCTCTCCAGAATCATATGTTCTGCTGACGCGACAAGCGCCATGGTAAGCGACATGAGCACGACTGACACCCCGGTCCGCCTGAAGGCGGTCTCGGCACCGGACCAGCCGGACGTGACGCCTGCGCTCGAGGAGCTGTACCGCGGCTTCGAGCAGGAACTGCTGGTGCCGCTCTGGACCGAGATCGGCGGTCTGATGCCGGCGCACCCGCGGTCGCGCACGGTGCCGCACCTGTGGCGCTGGGAGAACCTGCTCCGCCTGGCTGAGCAGGCGGGCGACATCGTCCCGGTGGGCCGCGGCGGTGAACGTCGGGCGATCGCCCTGGCGAACCCGGCGCTCGGCGGTCGGCCGTTCGCGACGCCGACGCTGTGGGCGGCGATCCAGTACCTGATGCCCGGCGAGGACGCTCCCGAGCACCGGCACACCCAGCACGCCTTCCGGTTCGTCGTCGAGGGCTCCGGCGTGTGGACCGTGGTCGGCGGCAGCGGCGAGACGGCGGTCGGCGACGCGGTCCCGATGCGCCGCGGCGACTTCCTGCCGCAGGCCGGCTGGAACTGGCACGCGCACCACAATGCGACCTCCGAGCCGATGGCCTGGATCGACGGCCTCGACATCCCGTTCCAGTACGTCACCGAGTCGCAGTTCTTCCAGTTCGGCCGCGAGGAGATCAGCGAGGCGGAGCGGATCACGCCGGAGCGCTCGCGCTCCGAGCGGCTGTGGGGCCACCCGGGGCTGCGTCCGCTCTCGGTGGGCGAGGTCGCCCCCGGATCGCCGCTGCTGGCCTACAAGTGGCAGCACACCGACGCCGCCCTCGACGACCAACTGCTGCTGGAGAAGGAGGGGTACGGCGGCACCGTCGAGCCCGGCCACGCGGCCGTCCGGTTCAGCAACCCCCACGACGGCACGGACGTGCTCCCGACGATCCGCGCGGAGTTCCACCGGGTCGCGCGCGGCGCGCAAACCGCACCGGTCCGCGAGACCGGGTCGTCGGTCTACCAGGTCTTCGACGGCTCCGGCACGGTCACCGTCGGCGACAGGACCTGGTCGGTCACCCGGGGCGACCTGTTCGTGGTCCCGTCCTGGGAGCCGTTCTCCGCCCGGTCCGAGGCCGGCACCACCGACTCCGATTCCGGCGCCCTCGACCTCTTCCGTTTCTCGGACGCGCCCGTCTTCGAGGCGCTCCACCTCGACCGTCAGGAGACCCTGCGATGAAGCTCGCCACCCTCCGCGTCAACGGCGGCACCCGTGCCGTCCGCCTCGACGGGGACGTCCTCGTCGACCTCGGCTACTCCGACCTCGGCGCCCTGTTCGCGCAGGACGACTGGGCCACGACCGCGGCCGCCGCGACCGGTGAGACCTGGCCGGCCGAGAGCGCAGACCTGGCGCCGGTGGTGCCCCACCCGTCGAAGGTGATCTGCGTCGGCCACAACTACACCAACCACATCAAGGAGATGGGTCGCGAACTCCCGGCGTACCCGACCCTCTTCACCAAGTTCGCCGACACCCTCATCGGGCCCAACGACCCCATCGCCAAGCCTGCCGAGACCGACGCCCTCGACTGGGAGGTCGAGCTCGTGGTCGTCGTCGGCAAGCCCGTGCGACGGGCCACCGAGGCGGAGGCCGAGGCCGCCATCGCCGGCTTCACCGTCATGAACGACATCTCGGTCCGCGACTGGCAGTTCCGGACCATCGAATGGACCCAGGGCAAGATCTGGGACTCCTCCACCCCGGTCGGCCCGTACGTCGTGACGCCCGACGAGGTCGGCGGCGTCCGCCCGGCGCTCGAGGTGAAGACGACCGTCGACGGCCATGTCATGCAGCAGGACGACACCGGCACGCTGCTCTTCGACCCGGTGCACCTGGTGCGGTACGTGTCCACGGTCATCCGACTCAACCCGGGCGACCTGATCGCCACCGGCACGCCCGCAGGGGTCGGCCACGCGCGCGACCCGAAGGTCTACCTCGTCGGCGGCGAGACCGTCGTGACCGAGATCGCCGGTATCGGCGCCTGCACCAACCGGGTCGTCAGGGAGTCCTGATGCCGCGCACGCACGTCGACTCGCTGATGTGGGTCGAGCACGGAACGGAGCTGCTCGCCGCGCAGGTCGCCGCGCTGGACGAGCAGGAGATGACCGCGCCCAGCGCGCTGCCCGGCTGGACCCGCAAGCATCTCGTGGCGCACGTCGCCGCCAATGCCGACGCGCTCGGCAATCTCGTGCACTGGGCCAGGACCGGCGAGCGGAGGCCGATGTACGCCTCGATGGACCAGCGGAACGCCGACATCGAGGCCGGCGCGAAACTGTCCGCGACCCAACTGGCGACGTGGCTGAACGGATCCGCGCGCAACCTCGCGGCCGCGATGGACGCCCTCACCTCGGACCAGTGGCGCGCCGAGGTCGTCACCGCGCAGGGCCGGACAGTCTCCGCCAGGGAGATCCCGTGGCTGCGGGCCCGCGAGGTCTGCGTGCACGCCGTCGATCTCGGCACGGGGCTGACCTTCGCCGACCTTCCCGACGGATTCCTCTCCGCGCTCGTGGTGGACATCCAGGCCAAGCGCGGTCTCGCCAGGCTTCCCGACGGCCCGCTGCCCGAGGTGGTCGCCTACCTGGCCGGCCGTCCCCACTCCCTCGCCGGGGTTTCCGACCTCGGCCCCTGGCTCTGAGGAGACAAGGAACATGAGCACCCCTGACGTTGTCATCGTCGGTGGCGGAATCGGCGGGCTGAGCACCGCTTTCGCGCTGTCCCGCAGCGGACTGAAGGTGCG
Source organism: Micromonospora sp. NPDC050686 (assembly GCF_040654475.1). NCBI lineage: Bacteria > Bacillati > Actinomycetota > Actinomycetes > Micromonosporales > Micromonosporaceae > Micromonospora > Micromonospora sp. NPDC050686. The sequence goes on along the minus strand of NZ_JBFAID010000015.1, from coordinate 24,385 downwards.
GGTCCTCGAGCAGGCGAAGGAATTCGGCGAGGTCGGCGCGGGCATCCAGCTCGCACCGAACTGCACGCGGATCCTCGACGACTACGGGCTGCTCGATACGGCCAAGGCCCGCGGCGTCGTACCGGACAGGATGGTGATGCGCGACGCGGTCGACGGGAGTGACCTGACCTCGCTCGACCTGCGTGACCTCGAGCGGAAGTACGGCTTCCCGTACCTGGTCATCCACCGCAGCGACCTGCACCGGCTGTTCCTCGAGGCCTGTCGCCGGGCCGGCGTCGAACTGCTCACCGAGCAGCGGGTCGTGGCGTACTCGCAGGAAGGGGACACCGCCACTGCGACGACCGGGGCCGGGACGGTCCATGAGGCGGCCGTGGTGATCGCGGCCGACGGCCTGCATTCCGTCGCCCGGAAGCTTCTCGTCGACGACCAGCCCGTCTCCTCGGCCTACGTCGCCTACCGCGGCACCGTGCCGATCGCGGAGGTGGGCCGCCCGGTCGACCTCTCCGAGGTCGTCGTGTACGTGGGCCCCCGTTGCCACTTCGTTCACTACGGGCTGCGTGGTGGCGACCTCCTCAACCAGGTCGCCGTCTTCGAGTCCCCGAAGGCACGCGCCGGGCTCGAGGACTGGGGAACGCCCGACGAGCTCGACAACGCCTTCGCCGGGACCTGCGACGCGGTTCAGCAGGGACTGCCGCACATGTGGCGCGACAAGTGGTGGCGGATGTACGACCGCGACCCGATCACCACCTGGGTCGACGGCCGCATCGCCCTCCTGGGCGACGCCGCCCACCCGCCGCTGCAGTACATGGCGCAGGGCGCGATCATGGCGATCGAGGACGGCTGGGTACTCGCCGAGCACGCCAAGCTACTTCGGGGCGACGGCGGTGCCGTCGACTGGGCGGGCGCGCTCACGGCCTACGAGGCGGTCCGACCGGAGCACTGCCGACGCGTGCTGCTGGCGGCTCGCGCGTGGGGCGAGCTGTGGCACCTCGATGGCGTCGAGCGCGAGCAGCGCAACATCCTGCTCCGCGCGCGGGAGACCGACGACTACTCCTTCACGGACTGGATCTACGGCCCGACCGCGCTCTTCCCCGAGGACGAGCCGGCGATGTTCGAGCCGATCCCACTGGCATCGGCGGACCGGTCGGCCGGCGACCTGGCGGACTCCCCCGCACAGTGACCTCGCGCAGGACCGGTGGATCGCTGCGGAAGGCACGCGAAGCCGGCGGGAGCTCGCGGCCGCCGGCTCGGTTTCGTCGGGGCCGAACACGGCCGGGCCGAGAGCCTCAACCTGGCCGCCGCCGCCCACCAGGACCGAGATCCGGCCGGCGAGCAGCGCTGACCGTCTGCCTGTACGCCTCGGCCACCGCCCAGCGCCGCTGACCGGTGTACCGCGGGCGGCTCAGCGTCCCGGTATCGGGCCCGGTCGAGGTCGATCTGACGACGCTCTGGCCGTAGCGCGCCACCACCGGCGACGCCAGCGCGGCCAGCCCGGCGCCGGCGGTGTTGACCAGTACGTCGTCCGCAGAGGACATCCGGTCCAGCCGCAGGACGTACACTAGCCGGCAGTCGTGGACACCACGCACAGGCACGGGTCCAAATAGCAGCGCACCAAGCGGTTCGCCGAGGGGACGAAAACTCGCCGCCGCCAACGGAGAGGCGTGACCGTGGGTTCTCACATCCTCCTCTTAGGACCCTTCGATGCGTCGATGGTGACCGGCCTCGTGTCACCCATCAACCTCGTACACGTCAACCAGCCCAGCGGCAGCGCGCGCAATGAGTGACAGCCACACGCCCTACGTTCCCACCCATGCAGACGCGGGCATCGCCATACGCTTCGTCCTCGATGACCTCGACGCCGTCCACAGCAACGTCGACCGGTTCACTACCGCACTACACACCACCGTCGACCGGGCCAGGCTCGAGTCGTCGGCTGACAACGAGCGGCCACAATCGGCCATCGGTGCGGGAGCCACGGCGTGATCGAGCGGCTGAGCCGGTTCGCCCGACTGACCGATGGGGTGCTGGGCGGAGTACGGGAGCGAACCCGCAGGCTGCTCGACGAGTTCAGCACCAGCGACGCGCCCGAGCGTGCGCTCGTCGCCCCGCTGCTGCCCGAGCAGCAGCTCAGATATGTCGGGCTGGGGCCGGCTTGCGCGGACGACCTGCACCGCACGGGCCGCCAGTTCACCGACACAATGTCCGCGGAACTGGCCGAGGCGCTCGATCCCGCAGCATTGTTCGGGTTGCTCAACATCGTCAACCCGGTTGCATGGGTGGACGCCGTGATGACACCGGTCCGCATGGCGGCGCAGGCGTTGCTGGTCGCGGGCGGCGCCGCCGCGCTCGCCGCCCGCGATCCAGACACCGCCAGAGCGGACGCCCAGCATGCGCACGCTCCGGCAGCCAAGGCTGCCCAGCCAATGCCGTTGACACCAGAGCAGGAGGCGTTCCGGGCACTGTTCCGGCTCAGCCCCTACCGGCCCTTGGCTGTCCAACTCGCCGAGATCGCCTACCGGCGGCGGTACGCGTTCAGCGGCGATCTCGCCACCCGCGCCGGAAGTCTCCTGCTCTTCCTCGATCGGTACACCGGTACACCGCTGGCTGTCACGGATACGCACCTGCACCTGCTGCGGATGGGTCGCCGCCCGGATGCGGGCAAGCCGGACCGACGTGAGCCCCGACTGCTGTGGAGCGTCGAGCGGCGACATGTCGCCAGGATCGACAGCGGAGCCGGCATCGCGCGTGTCATACGGTTCCCGTCGACCATCGCATTCTCCGACGGCTCCTGGATCCGGATCGTCAACCAAACCCTCCGCGACGACCACATGCGGTTCGTCGCCGCGGTGCGGGACTGGGACATCCCGGGCACGCGGTAGCCTCCGTCACATCGCGGGACCGTGTCGCGGCGATCGGCGCGAATGCTCATTCGCATCCGGTGTCATGCCCATGCAGTTTGATCAATTCCGCCAGGACCTGCATGCTTCGGCTGGCGTCGTCCATGGAGCCCTGATGCACGATGGTCGCGGCCGACTCGATGGCCGGTAGCTCCACGAGGTCGACATCAGCCACGCTCCCGGACGCGACTTCGACCGCCGCGTGCACGTTGACCGCATCCTCCGACACCTCATGCGCCGGCACGTAGTACGCGACGGACGGCCCGCTGATCACGGCACCACCCGACAGCACCCACATGGTTGACCCATCGGGCCTACGCCTCGATGCTGCCGCCTGCCCGCTCAAGCACCTATTTTCGATTCAGGAGGCTCACTACCGGTGGGGGCCGCTGAGCGCGAGGGGAAAACGTACCCTCGCTGCTCAACAAGACGGGCGAGCTGTTCCCGCCCGGCCAGGTTCCCGAGCCGCTCGCCCGGGCTCGTCTCGACGAGGTGGAGCTTAAAGCTCCGCGCGCAGGTCGAGGCCGTGGTCGACGCCGGGCGTGCGCCGGAGCTCCTGCATGAATGTCGATGATCGCTTCGGTGCGTCGACCCGCTATCGTGCGGCCGGTGACTCCTGAGGAGAGCGACATCGTTGTCAGGCGTGCCGAGTTCTTGTGCCAGCTCGGCCGGTGGACCGACGCAGAACGCGCCCTCAGTGGCGTGCTCGCGGCCGACCCGGAGCACCACGACGCCCTGTCGCGCCTCACCGAGGTGCTGCAACGCCTGGACCGTCCGCAGGAAGCGGCCGAGGTGGCGCAACGGTTGATCGCTGCCCATCCCGGGGAGCCGGCCGGTCACCTGGCTCTCGCCGAAGCGCTCGCTGTCCAAGGCAATCACGCCGACGCCGAGCCGCACGTGCGCACGGCGCTCGATCTCGACCCCGATGCCCCGATCGCCTTGCGACGGCTCTCCGACGTGCTGGCACACCTGCCGGGACGCGAGAACGACGCGGTGGCGGCGGCGCAGCGGGCAGTCGCGCTCGCCCCGCACGACGCGGACGCGCTCGCGGCGGCGGGCGACGCCCTGCTCATCTCCGACGGCGACGGGCCGGGCGCGGAGACCGCGTATCTGACCGCGCTCACGCTGGCGCCGGAGAACGGCAGTATCCGGCTACGGCTGGGCCTGGCTCGCCTGCATATCGGCCGCCTCGACGACGCCGCGGACGACTTCGTCGCCGGGCTGCACCAAGCACCGGCCGTGCGCCACGTCCGCAGCGTGGGCCTGGTACTGCAGCAGCTCGGCGTGCCGGACCGGTACGCGGAGGTGTATTCCGCCGTACGCGCCGCGATGGGCAGGCTGGCCACGGTGGACCGCACCGATCCGGACGTCGTGGAGCGCCAGCTCGACATGGCGGTCGCCTGGTGGGACAACGGTGCGCGGGCCGCCGCGCTGGAAATGCTGGAGCTGCTGGTCGAGGCGAACCCGAACTCGGTCGACGGCCTGGCCGCGCTCGCCGAGTACCGGTTTGAGTCCGGGCAGCTCGACGACGCCGAGGCGCTGGCACGGCGGGCCCTCTCGGTCGATCCGCTGGCGCCGGCGGCGCTGTTCGTGCTCGGCCTGGTGTGCGAGGGTCGCGACGACTCGGCCGGGGCGGTGGCGTGGTTCGATCGGCTCCGGGCGCTGCCGGTGGACGCGGAGGACCGCGACTGGATGATGGAGTCGTTGATCAACCAGGGTATGGCGCCGCGCTATCCGGAGATGATCGCCTGGTACGAGGAGACGGCCCCCGAGGCTGGCGCCGCGGCGAACGAGCCGGCACCGACCGCGCCGCCGCCCACGCTCCCGGCCGGGATCGCCACGGCCGGCACCGCGACGGTCGCCGCCCCGGTGCGCCCGGCGCTCGACGGCGAACCCAACGGCCGGCTCGCCTCGATCCAGGCCAAGCTGGCACTGCTCAAGCGCGTGGCGGCCGAGCACCACTCCAGCGTCGTCATCGAGGACCCGGTGCTGCTGGAGCGCATCCCCGAGCTCCCCTACGGCGTCGTGGAGGCGTTCAGCTGTTTCCGTCGGCTGGAGGGCAGCCACCTTCACGTCGAGCAGCCCGCCGACATCAACAGCCGGACCGCCTGGATCACCCGCAAGCTCGATCCGCGCGAACCGCTGGGCAACCCACTGGTGATCGGCTGGGTGGGCGAGAGGGACCCGATCCGGCTCGACGTACGCGACGGCAGCGTGTACCTGATGGACCCAGACGACTACGTCTTCCTCTACAAACACCCCTACGAACCCGTCGAGGTCGACCGGGTCGCCGGCGATATCATGACGTTCGTCGATGACTACCTGCTCGGCGAGCGGTACCCTCGGCTCACCGGAAGCCGGCGCCGCGACACCTGGCTGCGGATGCTCGTCACAGCCGGCCTCGCGGCGCCACCCCCACCGACAACGGCGCGGCGAACGTGAACTCAGCGGCCGCCACGACCTGCGCCGACGCGCGTACTCTGGGCTGACTACCCTGCTGTGGACCGATCTGAGGGAGAAGTGGCCGTTGGAGGTCGTGGCCGCTGACGCACCGCTGACGCCCTACCAGGCCGCCGCACTAGCCGCCGCGCGGCCGGTCCGAACCGCCTGAGGCGTGATAGAGCGGACCGCTGGTCACCGTCGGGCACCGGGACATCCTCGGGATCTAAGCCGGTGACGGCGGTGAAGGGGCGAAGCACCGTGCTCACCGAGCGCGGCTTCCAGGACGTCTTGATGCTCGTCCGGCTGCACTTGCCCTCTGCCTCGCGCCTCCACCTACTCGCCCGTTCGTCTCACGGCACGTCCGGATCTCGATGCTCGCTCCGACAGCTGCTCGCGACAGCGTCATCGATCAGGGAGTTGTCGAGAAGCCAGTCGATGGCCCGGCGGGTTGCCCGGGCGTGCTGGAAGGCGTGCCAGGCTGTCAGCAGGTGCGGATACTCCTCGTGCAGTTCGTCCTTGAACCGGCGGAAGGCACCCCTGCCCTGGATGGCCCGCTGGAGCCTGCGGCCCGCCTGCTCGTCGCTGATTCGCTCGGCGAAGTCGGCCATGTCGCGGTACCAGACGAAGGACGGTAGCGCCTCGATCGGGACCAGGTCGAGTTCGTCGAGGTCCACGGGTGTCTTCCCGTCGATGCCGCCGTCAGCCGTCCACATCATGATCTCCCCGCTGGCCGGATTGATGAGCCAGCGGTACTCGTACGCGCCCTGGTCCTGCAGCGCCGTGGCGATCTCTTCGAGATCGAGGTGGCGTACGTCGAGCATGTGTCCACTCCCGTTTCCGTCTTCGTCGGCAACCACGGTAGGTCCGCTTCCCTCTCGGCCGCGAGACTGCCGGTCCGGCCGATTATCAGCACGGGGACCGAAGTGGTGAGGTGACTACTGCTCCAGCAACCTGGAATCGGGAGACCGGTCAGCTACAGCCCAGCGGCGTCGAGGGTCTTGAGGAACGTCGGCCGACGCTTGTGCTCAACCCGCAGCTCCGCGAGGTACTGCCCAAACGCCGCATCTTCTTCGGTGGCCTGGTAGGCCGCTCGCAGGGCGGGGAGCAACTCGACGGCCCGCCGCGTGGCAGTCGGCCATCCGGTCGACGACCTGATCACCCGGCACCACCACCACGTCGCTACCGAAGAACCGCACGAACCGGTCCCGATCCTGACGTTGCAGCTCCCACGCCTGAGCCAGCTTCTCCGGGTTCCGGTCAGTGTGTTTGAGTCTCCCAGGCCGGCAGCCGGGGCTCGTCGTTATGCACGATGATGTCGACGTGATCGGTCGGGCGGACCGTAGCAAGGTAGAGCTGTTGGGAGGGGATGTAACGCTCGCGCCAGCGTCGTTCGACGTCAGCCCGGGATGACACCCGGCGCTCTCGGATCACGGCACGATCCACGGTCCTTTCGAGCGCGGTCGACACGAAGATGCGCAGGTCCCACCGCTCGATCAGTTCCGGGCGCATGAGGAAGACGCCGTCGAAGACCAGCACGGCGTCGGCGGGGGCGGTAGTGACCGGCGGGGACAGCGCGGTATCCGCGGTGTGGTCGTAGACCGCGTATTGGAAGCGTCGGTCTCCGCCCGGGCCGAGCGGATCGAGCAGGACCCGGTTCAGCGCGTCGTGGTCGTGGGCGTCGAAGTAGCAGCCTTCGGCCGAGTACTCGCCGCGCGGGTAGCGCTGTGCCCGGGGGAAGAGGAAATCGTCGATCGTCGCGCGGATGACGTTGCGGCCCTGTGTGCGCAAGACGACGGCCAGCTCGTCGGCGAGCGTGGTCTTGCCGGCGGCGGGCGGTCCGTCGATAGCTACCCGCGTCGGGTGTGCGACGGTGACGGACCCGACCGCCTCAGCCAGGCGGCCGAGCAACTCGTGGCGGATGCCTTGGTCCATGTCCTGCCCCGTCCTGGTCTCGCGAAGGTCGCCGTGCCGAGCCGACCTTATCCCCGCCAACCTTTCGCGCCCGCCACCCCGAGTGAGCGAGATTGCCGCATGCGGAAGTAGCTGCGGTCGCGGCGCAAACGGACTGCCATGCCGGCGTTGGTCGCTAGGTATAGCGTGACCGGTCATGCCGCCGACCGCGCCCACCAGCCGCTACCGCCCGACTCTGCAGATGAGCGAGCGATGGGCGCGGCTGACGAATCAAGCAGGTGGATGTCGAGCAAATCCGGTGACGGAAGATCGTCTGGCAGTCCGATCACGCCTGCTAACCACCCTCCCGATGGCAAGACCAACATGCCGGGCTACTGGCACTGCAACGTTTGGGATGATCGCCATGTGGCACCAGGCTGGGGGACAATCCGGGAGATCAACGAGGCGCTGGCACGCTACGAAATCAACCTTGGCTGGCACCGACCAAAGTTGCACGGCATCGGCTTCGCCGAAGACATGAACGAGATCTGGTTCGTCCGGGTCAACGAGGATGACGACCTGCTGGCCGCTGCGGTCCTGGCTACGGTGGCCGGTTGGCACGGCGCCACGGGTTCGGTCCGGCTCGGTAAGCAGAAGCTCAGGAAAGCCATCAAGCGCCTAGCACCAGCGCAGGCATGCCAGGACGTCGTTCAGCCGAACCTTCGGATCTGGCGCGAGATTTCAGGCTGGCATTGGACTGGCGGGTATGTCCGCGGGGGCAGCCTGGTCGCGGTCTTCGACGCCGACCCGGAGCTGCCGAGTCATGATCCGTACGTCATCGCGCTCAGGCAAGTCGTCGCGTCAGGGCGGCAGGCCGTACCCGCTGATGAGATCCACATCCGGACGCCCCCCGGCGGACACCACCCCTTACAAACCGCCTGGGAGGCTCGCTGGCCGCAGTTAGTGCCGATCAGCTCCGATCTGCGAGCGGAGGAAGATCGCTGGGTGCGGTTTCACGGTCTGCCCGGCAGCAAGCGCTATGCCGAAACGCCGTCCGAGTACGAGTCGATCCTTCGCCGGCACAACGTCGTTCTCGAAGCGCTCGGCGCACGGACGCCCGACCTGTACGTGATCACGTTGGCGATCGGCTCCACCCCGGTGCCGCGCCTGCGGAACCCTGTTCTGGAAGAACTGCTGCCCGACGCCGAATGTTGGGCGGTGCTGTCCTGGCCCCACCTCGATCCGCAACTCGCCTTCGCCCACGCCTACGTCAACCGGCTCACCTGGCAGCCCGGACGTCTCGATGACCTGCTCGGCAAGGTCGCCGACGACGAGATAGCCCACGTGATCATCGCACCGCCCGACCTGGCCTGGCTGTACGCCCCGTACGACGGCGGCGCGGACGTCCTGCTGAGCACCACGGCCTTACGCGACAACCTGCGGGACCGGCATCGAGAGTGGCTGTCATCGCACCCCGTTGGACTCTGAGGTGACCGGCCAACACGACCATGAGCAGATCGGGCTCGCAGGCGTCGCGCCTGCGCGGTTCACTCCCCGACCTTCACTTGTAGCCGCGATCCGAGCCTTACGCTCCATGACCGTCTCGCCGGACGGACGTACGGACAGGCCATCGCCCACATTCGAACGGCGGCGCCGGTCCGCGGCCCACGCGTACGGCGACATGTGTTTCCGCCCGCTGAGGCGAGCACGGCCCACGCCCGCCTCAGCCGGATCGGTGAACCGGTTCCCCGGCGAGTTGTCTTCAGCAGTTGCTGACCTTCCTGGTCGCTGAGCCGCCGTACGCGAATGGGTTCTGCTACCGCCACAGGCTGACCGCCGCGACGCCGCCCGGCCGACAGGTCTCGGTCACCGTGCGCTTGGATGCCAAGGTCAAGACCGCGATCTGCTCGATCCCGGAGGACGCTGGACCGGGACTGGACTACACCGACGCTGTCTACGGCGAATAGACCAAGCGTTTCTCGCCGGGACGGCGAAGGCTCGGCTCGCAGTGGATGCGATCCGGCGAGCGGAGGCTACGTCGGTTCGCAACGAGTGTGTTGATCAGCAGTTGGAGAAAGGTCTGCGTGCCCGGCGGTTTGCCGCTCATGATCTGGTCGTTTGTTGGCCAAGGTGATGCGCTCGCAGGGAGTCCATGCGGTGCGCCCAAGTTGCTGGCAGCTCGTATGCGAGTTCGAGGACCACGTCGGTCTTCTCCGGATCGACCGGGCAATGGGTCGCTCCCCACTGTGCGACGGTGGCGATGACCGGAACGAGCTCGATGCCCTTCTCAGTCAACGTGTACCTGGCCTTCTGTCGGTGTGTGGGATCGTCTGCGCGGGTGAGGATTCCTGTCGATGTGAGTCGTTCGAGGCGATCGGCCAGGATGCTGCTGGTGATGCTTTCTTCGGAGCCGCGGAGCAGTTCGCGAAAGTGCCTGCGGTCAGCGAAGGCGATGTCCCGCAGGATGAGTAGCGTCCATCGATCCCCCAGGACCTCGACAGCGAGGTTGATGGGGCAGCGGGAACGGTCCGCCGTGGCCACGGTCTACCTCCGCGCCCGGGCATAGCGGACAACTTCATGGGCTATGAGGTCGACGACCTCGTCGGGCCGGGACAGCATGGGCCAGTGTCCGCTCATGAGATGCTCAATACGCCACCCGCTTGGCGGATTGTCGGTCGAACGGCTTGCCTCCGATGTTTCATCTGGTGAGAGGACCACGTATGTCGTCGGCTGACCTGAAGTATCAGCATTCAGTCGTGCTGGGTCAGTGACGGTATACCCAGGATGCAACGTGAAGCGCTCGGCCAGGCGGTTCCGATCAGCGTCGGTCAGGTCCCCTTCGTACTCGAGCATGTGGCGTTGGGGAGGCAGCCACACGTTTCCCGCTTCCATGATCGCCTGGCGCTCTTGTTCGCGCGCCGACTCAGAGCCGCCCCAGTCGTCGAGCAGCGAACGACCATCCGTTGGCATGTAACCGCCGAAATGGATAAGTCCGGCCACCTGGTCACCGGCCCGGTCAGCAACCTGAGCGGTAACCATCGACGAATACGAATGCCCGACGAGCACCACGGGCCCAGCGGCCCGAGCGACGTGTGCGGTGAGCTGGTCGACGTGGTCCTCAAGACGAACTTCAGCGATGGAAGCGCGGGACCGCCCGGGTTCGAGACCAAGAAGGGTCACGGTCTCTGCGTGGGATCCTCTGCGGCGCAGGTCGCTCGCCGTCGGATCCCAGACCCAAGCTCCGCTCCATGCGCCCGGCACCAAGATCACTGTGGGACGGATGTCCATAGGGGCCCCCTCTAAACTGCTCTACTTTCAAGATCGGCTCCAGAGTACGAAGTCTGATCGCGAAATGCAACCAGTCTGAATGAGGCACGGTCGCGTCTGGCGGTGCCATGGTTCCGGTGCTGGTGCATCGCCCTTCGCGGCCGCGTGAGTGGGTGGTACGGACGCACGCAGTTCCCTGGCACCCCGGCTCCGCCCGTCACTGGGCACCCGTCACCGCCTCCATGTCTGGATGGGCGGTCGCCTCCGTGGACTACTGGCTCGCGCCCGCGCACCGGTTCCCGGCGGCGGTGCTCGACATGCTGGCCACGCTCGACTGGCCGAGACCCGAGCAGAGGCGGCAGGTCGTGATCGGCGGCGACAGCGACGGCGCACTATCGACGCGTCCGCTGCGCTCGCCCGCCGTGAAGCCGGCATGCCCGTGCCTCGGGCGGCACTGGTGCGCCGCTCGGCCCGCCTGCGCGAGCCCGTCCTATCCAGCGGCGCCCGGTGTGTTCCCCGACCGGGCGGAGCTGCGCGCGGCATGGCGATTGTGGTTCGATTCCGCGCACCCGCCAAGGGCGAGCCGGGCCGCCTCGACGCGGTCGAGCAGTGAGCGTTCCTCGCGGGCCGTGACGCCGCCGGACACGCGTTCCGGGCATGGCAGTGCGACGTACTGCGGTGACGTTGGTGTCGACGGGTTGATCTACCAGCTGCACCGAGGGCCACGCCGGCGGATCGTGCAGGCGTGGACACCAACCGTCGCCCATCTCGGGCTGCGCGTTGTCGGTGCCATCCCGATCGGCCGATACTCGGCCTACCCACACCCTACATCGAAGGTTTTCACAACCCACGCCGCCGACACAGCCGTCTGGGTCACGTCAGCCCCGACACCTACGAACGCCTTCCAGAAGGCTGCCGAGCATGATGAGCAGCGTGCTCAGGAGCAGGCGCGTCGCAGCCGCACGGCTCGGGTCTCGGGGAGGGCGTTAGCTTCTGCGCGGATCACGTCTGCTTCATGCTGATCTGCTTGAGCACGGGCTGCTGACCTGCCGCAGCAATTAGTGACCTCGGTCCCGGCGGAGGAAGCACGACAGCAGTTGCCTGAACTCGTGCGGGTGCTCGATCGCCGGCACGTGCCCGCATCGGCCGAGCACGTGCAGACGGACATCGGCCAGGTGTTCGAGCAGGGGCTGGGCTGCCGTCCCGAGCGGGGTGACTCGGTCCTCGGCGCCGTGAACGAGCAGCACGGGCGCGCGCACCGCTGCCAGCGTTTGCGCCGAGAGGGTGAGCTCGTCGACCCATCGTGCCCTAGGTGGAGGGAACAACGATGCGAACGCGGCCGCCCCCGCTCGCATCGCAGCTGCACGGGCATCGACGGCCGAATCGGTCACGAGCGCTTGGTCGAGGACGAGGCGACTCAGCATGTCTCGTGCCCCGAGCGGGCCGGCGGGGGCGGCCCAGACCGCGTCGAGCTCGGCGGACAGCGGCGCCCCGGGGGCGCCCATCGTCGAGACCGCCACGACACGGGTGACCTGCTGGGGGCGCGCGGCCGCCAACGCCAGCGCCACGGCACCGCCCATGGAGTGACCCACCACGGCGTAGTACTCGATACCGAGAGCATCCATCAGGCCCGCGGCCTGCTCCGTCCACAGCCGAAGCCCGCCCCTGGAGCCCGCCGGGATAGGTGTACGGCCGAACCCCGCCTGGTCAGGAGCCACCAAATGCCAGGATGTGCCCAGCGCCTGCGCCGTCGTTGCCCAGGCGCCGGACCCGGTCGTGCCGGGCCCGGAGCCGTGCAGCATCAGCACCGCGGGCCCGGTGCCGCTCTCTAGGACGTGGACGGGGGACCCGTCGACTGTGACGGTCCGAAGTGCCGTCACCGGGGCAGGCCAGGTGTGCTCATGCCGATGCGGAGTTGACGGACTTCGAAAAGAGCTCCATCATCGCCCTGCCGAATTGCGGCATGTCGGGCCACCCTCGGCAGGAAACAAGGTTGCCGTCCACGACGTCGGGAGCGTCGACGACCGTCGCGCCCGCGTTCTCCATGTCACCGGTGATGGGCGGGAAGCACGCCGTCTTTCGACCCTTCAGTAGCCCGTACACCGCTGGTACCTGCGCGCCGTGGCACACCAGCGCGATGGGGAGGTTTCGCGCGAAGAAGTGCTCGGTGATGCGCCGGACGTCGGCGTCGACCCGGATCCACTCGGGGGCACGTCCCCCGGGGATGATGAGGGCGTCATAGCGCTCGACGTCGACCTCGGCCCAGGGCACGTCGACCGGCAGCTTCCGGCCGTTCTTCTCCACGTAGGCGTCGGAGTTGGGGTCGAACTCGTGGATGACCAGTTGCACGTCACGCATCGTCCGTGACGAGACGTCAACGTCCCAGCCGCCCTCCTGCACGCGATAGTAGGGATACATGGTGTCGAGCTCCTCGGCGGCGTCGCCGGTCAGGAGCAGCGCTCTGGGCACCTGCGTCTCCTCGCATCTGGGGGCGGGTGAGGTGGATCCAATCCGATCCGATCGGATGAGCTAGCATTGCTCGGCCCAGCCCGCCCGTCAAGCCTCTACCGCCATTCCGTCCGCGTCCTTAACCTCGTCGAACAATCGTCGGAAACGCTCGCCGGACCGCAGGATGTGTCGACGCATCGCGTAGGCGGCGGCGTCGGGGTCACGCGCGGCGATCGCGGCCACAATGTCCTCGTGCTCGGCCATGGCCAGGTGAGTGACCTGGGTGTCGTGGTGAAGCCGGAAGAGGTGCACGTGGCTGTGCAGGCGAGCTAGCGTTTCACGAATGACCTGGTTCTCCGCGCTCAGGGCGACGAGATCGTGAAAAGCGGCGTCGCGTAGCCCGAAGGCGCCATAGGCCATGGGCCCGTTGCCCCTCTCCAGTTCCGCCATCTCCTCCAGCATTCGTCGCAGACCGGCCACCTGCTCAGAGGATGCGCGTTCGGCGGATCTGCGCGCCGCTGCCGGCTCGAGGAGCAGGCGGACCTCGAGCATGTCCTCGAATCGGTGACGGGTTATTTGGGGGGGAATGCGGTAGCCAGCATGGGGCACACGCACGACCAGACCCTCGGCCTCCATGCGGTTCAGAGCGTCTCGGATCGGCGTCTGCGAGACCCCCAGCTCTCGCGCCAGGACGTCGATCGTGACGCGGGAGCCAGGCTCGATCCGTAGCGACATCAGCTGTCCGAGCAGCCTGTCGTACACCTCGTCGGCAAGCCGGCCGCCAGATCTTCCCGGCGGCATTCCGCCCGTCACGGCCCTACGGCCCCGCGCGATCATCGCTTCGTCGTCCATCGTGACGTGAGGTCCTTCCTTGCGCCTGCGGGAACCTGTTGACATCAGTCATAGCGCTGCGACATGCTGACGCCCCCACTAGATCGTATAGGAAAAGCGACGGATGCCCGCCATCCTGCACCATCGCGGAACCGCCCCCCATCGCTCTACTTCGATCATCTGGAGCTCCCATGAGCATGCTCGACGTGCTGCTCGGTTCGTCACCGGGCCGCAGCTGGACCGACGGTCTTCTCGACGGCAGGAAGACCCCGTACATCGCCGCGTACTCGTGACGCCGGTCCGCGGGTCGACCCCCGCGCCGGCCCGGCAACACGCCTGAACAACTCAGCAACTGCTCGGCGAAGCACATAGCGAGGCTTTCGAAGTCCCCACCCAGAAAGCAGGCGACAAGATGCGGTATCCGAAGCGAATAGGACGAATTGCCGTTCCCGGTCGCAAGGTGCAGCTGGCGACGGCTGCCATGCTGCTGGTGGCCACGACCGTGGCGGCTTGCGGCGATGGCCAGGACGACGGCACGAAGGCGAGCGCCCCCAAGGCACCGGCGACCATCCCGGAGCTCACCAAGGACCCGCTGACCCTCAGCTTCATCTGGTTCGACTGGCCTCCCGCCCACGCACTGGAAGCCTTCGCGAACGCCGAGTACAAAAAGGAGCGACCGAACGCGACCATCAAGGTCAACACCGTGCCGAACGCGAACTGGCACGACGCGATGTTCACCCAGTTCGCCGCGCGCAAGACCGACTTCGACATCGCGATCCTGGACTCGCAACACATCGGCGAGGCCGTGACGAACGGCAACGTCCTCGACATCACCGACTTCGTCAAGAACAACATCGACGTCAAGGCGTACAACCCGTACCTCCTGGCGGCCTACGGCCAGTTCCCGCAGGCGGAGACCGGCAAGCGCGATGAAAACGCCAGCCTGTACGGACTGCCGCTACTCGGCGACACCTGGACGATGATCTACCGCAAGGACCTGATCGGCGACAAGCCACCGCAGACCTGGGACCAGATGATCTCAGTCGCCGAGCGGTGCCAGGCGGAACACCCTGGCGTCAGCGGGCTGGCCTTCCACCAGGCCAACGGCTCCGACGCTGCGGCCGTAACCTACAACACGGTCAACGGCGTCTACGGCGGCAACCTCTGGGACGCCAAGACGCGCAAGATCGAGGGCGTCCTCAACGACTCTGCGGGCCAGGAGGCGATGGACGTCCTGGTCAACAAGATGAAGCCGCTGACCGCCAAGGGCTCCGGCAACTGGTTCATCGACGAGGTGAACGCGGCGGTCGCCCAGGGCAAGGCATGCATCGCGTTCAACTGGATCGCCGCGAGCGGCGGCCTGCTCGATCCGAAGCAGTCGACGCTCGGCACCACGCGGGAGCAGATTCTCGACAAGCTGGGTTTTGCCACCCTGCCGAGCCAGAAGACGAACCTGGTGCCGCTCGGCGGTATGGGGATGCACGTGTCGGCCTACTCCTCCACGGCGAACCAGGCCGAGGCCCTGAACTTCATGAAGTGGTTCGAGCGGGCTGATGTCCAGAAGAAGTGGGCAGCGGCCGGTGGCGTGCCATCGCGTACGGACGCCCTGGAGTCGCCCGAGTTCCTCAATGCCGGGCCGTTCAACCAGGTGTACACCGACTCGGTTCCGCGGATGCGGGACATGTGGAACGTGCCGGAGTACGCGCGCCTCGTCGACATTGAGAACACCAACGTGAACGCGGCTCTCAACGGCGCGAAGAAGCCGAAGGATGCGCTCGACGACATCGCCAAGGAGCAGCAGAGCGTGCTCGACTCGAGCAGCCGCAAGGGCGGCGGCGGACTGTGAGTGCCGTCCCTCAGACGACCGATCACCCCGGGCAGGTGGCGTCTGCGACGCCACCTGCACCGGGTCGGTCCCGCCGGTTGAGCGACCGCGGGCTCGCCGTGACCTTCATCTCCCCCGCGCTGCTGCTGTTGCTCGCCATGTCGGTGTTCCCGTTGCTGTGGGCGTTGTACCTGTCCTTCACCGACTACTCGGCCACCCGCAGGGGGCCCGCCGATTTCATCGGGTTCGGGAACTACACCGCCATCCTGACTTCGGCGCAGGTCCACCAGAGGGCCCTGACGACGTTGATCTACGTGATCGGCGCGGTCGGCCTGCAGACCGTGCTCGGATTCGGCATCGCCTACCTGATCTCACGGCGCACGCACGGGCGAGGAGTGCTGACCACTCTGTTCCTGGTTCCGATGATGCTGTCGCCGGTCGTGGTCGGGCTGTTCTGGCGATTCATGCTCGACGCGCAATTCGGCGTGGTCAACAGCATGCTCGGCTCGCTCGGCCTGGGGCAGGTGGAGTGGCTCACCCGGCAGCGAACGGCATTGCTTTCCCTGATCGTGGTCGACACCTGGCAATGGACGCCGTTCATCATGCTCATCGCGCTTGCCGGCCTTACCGCGGTACCCAAGTACCTGTACGAGGCCGCCTCGATCGACCGGGCGTCCGAGTGGTTCCGGTTCCGCACCATCACTCTTCCGCTGGTATGGCCACTGCTTCTCATTGCCGTGATGTTCAGGGCCATCGAGGCCTTCCGGCTGTTCGACCTCGTCTACATCCTCACCAACGGCGGCCCGGGTGTCTCCACCGAGACGTTGTCGTTCCACATCTACAAGGTGGCGTTTCTCGGCTTCAACACCGGAACCGCCTCGGCGTACGGAATCCTCATGGTCCTCGTCGTCATCGTCCTCACGCAGCTCTACCTGCGCTACCTGAACAAGCTCAAGGAGGGCTGATGGCCGTCTCCGTCGACGAGGCCGTGTCCGCAGGTCCTGCCCGGGATCACACGCCCCCCGCGCGCCGCCTTGGCGGCCGGGGCCGCTCCGTGCTGGAGGTCGCGCTGCTGACCGTGCTGGCCGTCGTGATGCTCTTTCCGGTGCTGTGGATGATCGAGACATCCCTCAAGGAGAACCGGGACGTCTACGCCATCCCGGCCAGATTCTTCGGCTTCAAGGTCACTCTGGACCATTTCAAGGACATGTTCGTCGCCCCCGACGGCGGCCGCTCGGCCTTGTCCGTCTCGTTCCTCAACTCCGTCGTGGTCGCCGGGGTCTCCACGGTGCTCGCCACCGTGCTGGGGGTCCCGGCCGCCTGGGCCTACTCACGCTTCGCCGTGAAGGCCAGGAAAGACCAACTGTTCTTCATCCTGTCCACCCGCTTCATGCCGCCCGTGGTGGTCGTGGTCCCGATCTTCCTCATGTACCGCCAGGTCGGACTCATCGACTCCAAGCTCGGCCTGATCCTCATCTACGCCGCGTTCAACGTCCCGTTCACGATCTGGATGATGAAGGGGTTCGTCGACGAGGTGCCTGCGGAGTACGAGGATGCCGCCATGCTCGACGGCTACACCCGTTTGCAGGCGTTCTGGCGATACACCCTTCCCCTGCTCGTGCCCGGCATCGCCGCGACGGCGGTCTTCGCACTCATCTTCTCGTGGAACGAATTCGTGTTCGCCATCTTCCTCACCTCCAGCGACAGCGTGCGGACGGCCCCACCCGCCATCGCCGGCCTCATCGGTGGCACCACTGTGGACTGGGGCCTCGTGGCTGCCGCCTCCGTGGTCTTCGCCCTACCGGTGCTGGTCTTCGCCTACCTGGTGCGCAAGCACCTCGTCGCCGGTGTGACGCTCGGGGCGGTGCGACGCTGATGGCGGGCATCGAGGTGACCGCCCTGCACAAGCGCTACCCGGACGGGACGGTCGCGGTTGATCACGTGGACCTGTCCATCGGCGACGGCGAGCTGTTCGTGATGCTCGGCCCTTCGGGTTGCGGCAAGACGACCACGCTGCGGGCAATAGCCGGCCTGGAGAGGCAGACGACGGGCGACATCCGCATCGGCGACACGCTGGTCAACGACCTGCCGCCCGCCGAGCGCGACATCGCCATGGTGTTCCAGTTCTACGCTCTCTACCCGCATCTGAGAACCCGCGACAACCTGGCGTTCCCACTGCGGGCCGAGGGACTGCCCAAGCCGGAGGTGCACGCGCGGGTCGACGAGGCCGCCCGGCTGATGCGGCTTGGTCCGCTCCTGGATCGGCGACCGCGCCAGCTGTCCGGCGGGGAACAGCAGCGCGTTGCGCTTGCTCGCGCCCTGGTGCGACGACCGCGCGCATTCCTCATGGACGAACCTCTCACCAATCTGGACGCGGAGCTGAGGGCCGACATGCGCACGGAGATCAAGCACCTGCAGGGGGAACTGGGGGCGACGATGGTCTACGTCACCCACGACCAGGTCGAGGCGATGTCGCTCGGTCACAGGATCGCCATCCTCAACAAGGGCCGCGTCGAGCAGATCGGCACGCCGCTGGAGGTCTACGACCGTCCGGCGAGTCTTTTCTGCGCCGCATTCATCGGCTCCCCGCCGATGAACCTCATTGAGGTGGAGGTGGCCGACGGGAACCTGCGCAGTCAGGGCGGACTGGTCCTCACGCCACCGCCAGGCCTGCCGCGCGATCGTCGCCTGGTCGCAGGCGTCCGGCCGGAGGCGCTGGAAGTCACAGAAGCAGGGGCGGAACGTTCGGTCCCGGCCCGCGTGGTCTCGGCGGAGTGGCTGGGCGACGAAATCATCTACGTGGTTGACCACAGCGGCCAGCGCGACGTACGGGTTCGGATGCCACCGACTGTCCGTTTCGCCGCTGACGCAACGGTCGGGCTGCGGCACACCGGCGGGACCCCGGCGGTCTACGACGTGAGCACGGAAGAACTGGTGGCCTGATGGGAACCGTGGCGGTGCACGGGCTGTGCAAGTCCTTCGGCAAAGTCCAGGCCCTGGACGGGGTGACGCTGGACGTGCCGGACGGCTCGTTCTTCGTCGTGCTCGGTCCCTCCGGGGCAGGCAAGACGACGACCCTGCGAGCGATCGCCGGCCTTGAGAAGCTTGACGCCGGGTCGGTGCATCTGGACGGCAGGGACGCGACCGGTGACGCCCCGGCCGCACGCGACCTGGCCATGGTCTTCCAGAGCTACGCCCTCTACCCGCGACACACCGTGTACGAGAACATCGCTTCGCCGCTGCGGGCACGCCGCTGTTCTTCGAGTGAGATTGCCGCTGCCGTCGAGCGGATGTCGGGCCTGCTGCACATCGATCGTCTGCTGCAGCGTCGTCCCGCGCAGTTGTCGGGCGGTGAGATGCAGCGTGTCGCCCTGGCCCGGGCGCTGGTCCGTCGCCCGCGCGCGTTTCTCATGGACGAGCCGCTGACGAACCTCGACCTCAAGCTCCGCGTCGAGATGCGCACCGAGCTCACCCGCATCCACCGGAGCCTCGGAGCAACCTTCGTCTACGTCACCAACGACCAGGTCGAGGCCCTGTCCATGGCCGACCAGGTCGCGGTCCTCAAGGAGGGGAAGGTGCAACAGGTCGGAACGCCGACCGAGGTGTACGAGCATCCAGCCAACCAGTGGGTCGCAGGATTCGTCGGGAGCCCGCCGATCAGCCTGCTCGCCTGCCACGCCGAGGGAGATCGTCTGGTCGGGGCGGAAGGCTGGACGCTGCCGCGGCCCCGCTGGACCACGGCGGAGGACGGTCGTGCGCTGCTGCTGGGCCTGCGCGCGGAGGACCTGTCCGTCGAGCAGCGTGGGAACGCGTCGTTGTCGGGTGAGCTCTACGGGCTTGAGCCGCTCGGTGACCGAACAGTGGTCGACGTCCGAGTGGGGACGGAGATCCTCAAGGTCAAGGCACGACCCACCGTCACCGGTACGCCGGGCGAGCGGCTGCTTGTGACGGTCGACCTGGATCGTGCACACCTGTTCGATGCGGGCACCGGGCTGGCGCTGTCCGAGGCTGGCCGGTAACCGCGCCGGGCGGCGGCGACATTCGACCGCCCGGCAATCTCGCCCCGACGAGGGCCTGCGACCCATCCGTCTCCGCGCACAGCCCGATCGCTGAGGCACGCCGGACATCACCAAGAAGATCACAGGAGGCGACGCGATGAGTGATCCGATGAACGTCCTGGCCCCCGAGCACCGGCGGCTGCGGATCGGCGACGCCTGGCGCGACGCCGCAAGCGGAGCCACCTTTGCCGTCGAGGACCCGGCCACCGGCAAGACCATCGCCGAGGTGGCGGACGCCGGCGTCGTTGACGGGCTCGCCGCTCTGGACATGGCGAGCAAGGCGATGGCGGAGTGGGCGGCGACCCCGCCGCGGAAACGGTCAGAGTTGTTGACCGCGACGTACCGGGCACTGACCGAGCGATCCGAGGATGTCGCCCGGCTGATAACGCTCGAGATGGGCAAGCCGCTCGCCGAGGCTCGGGCAGAGGTGGCCTATGGCGCCGAGTTCTTCCGTTGGTTCGCCGAGGAGGCGGTGCGCGTCGAGGGGCGCTACAGCACCGCTCCCGCAGGTGGATATCGCATCCTCACCGTGCCGAAGCCGGTCGGACCGTGCGTCTTCGTGACGCCCTGGAACTTTCCGTTGGCCATGGCTGCCCGCAAGATCGCTCCTGCGCTGGCTGCGGGCTGCACGACGATCACCAAGCCAGCAGCCCAGACGCCACTCACCATGCTGTTCCTGGCCCGCATCATGGAGCAGGTCGGCGTTCCCCCGGGCGTCGTCAACGTGGTGACCACCAAGCGTGCCGGCGAGGTGGTCTCAGCACTGCTGGCCGACAGTCGGACCCGCAAGCTTTCGTTCACCGGGTCGACCGAGGTCGGGCGCGTGCTGCTACGACAGGCTGCGGACAACGTGCTGCGTACCTCCATGGAACTGGGCGGCAACGCGGCCTTGATCGTGTGTGCCGACGCTGACCTGAACGTCGCGCTCGACGGTGCCATGGTGGCCAAGATGCGCAACATCGGGGAGTCCTGCATCGCGGCCAACCGGATCTACGTCGAGGAGCCGGTGCGCGAGGAGTTCACGGCGCGCTTCGCCGAGCGGATGGGCGCGCTCTCGGTGGGCCATGGTCTCGACGACGGCGTGGACGTCGGGGCGTTGATCGACGAGGCCTCGGTCAACAAGATCGACGAGCTCGTCGCCGACGCGGTCGATCGCGGCGCCCGGGTCTTGGTGGGCGGCGAGCGTCCGGATGGGCCGGGCCACTTCTACCCGCCTACCGTCCTCGTCGACGTGCCCGAAGATGCGCGGATGCTGGAGGCGGAGATCTTCGGCCCAGTGGCGCCGATCATCTCGTTCACGTCCGACGACGAAGTGCTGGCGAAGGCCAACGACACCGAGCACGGCCTGGTCGGATACATCTTCACCCGTGACCTCCAGCGGGCGCTCCGGTTCACCGAGGGGCTAGAAACGGGGATGATCGGCATCAACCGTGGTCTGATATCGGACCCGTCAGCACCGTTCGGAGGCGTGAAGCAGTCCGGGATCGGCAAGGAGGGGTCGCACGAGGGCATCCTTGAGTACCTCGACCTCACCTACGCGGCGATCGACCTACCGTGACCGGCCTGCTGCTCCGGACGTCCGCCGAGGATCACCGCGCCCTGTGCACACATGACCTGGCCGGCCTCCACCCAGGGGACGGGACCCGGGCCATGGCCGGCACGAACCCGCTGGCACCCGGGACGCGGGGCGACTCCGCCGGTGTGCGTACCACCGCCGCGACCACGGCGGTGGTTGGGGCGATCAGCCCCTTCGGCGGTCCCAACAGCTACGCCCTCGGGCTCATGACCGAGGCGTCGGTCGCGACCCGGACTCGTACCGCCCTTGGCGACGATGTCCGCGGGACCCTCGACCCGACCCACCCGTCCACCAAGGGCGACGTCTTCATCGTGATGGAGCCGAGGGCGACCGGGCACGATCGAGCCCGGGCGCCCGGCCCACGCGCCTGCGCCACCCGGGCGGCCAACCTTGCCGACGCCGTCCCGGTCTCGCGGGTGACCTGGACGTCCGCCAGCAAATCGCCGCCGACGTTCCGGAGAGGCACTGACATGCTTGAGACCGTCCGCGGACCACGCCAGCTGATAGTGGGCGAAGGGGTCGCGCAGAACATCCCACGAGTGGTGGCCGAGAGTGGCTCGCGAGTCCTCATCGTTACCGACCAGGTTCTTTTGCGGCAGCCGGGCGTGGCCGAGATCGTGGCCGCCGTGCGGGAGAAGGTCGAGGTCGTCGAGGTGTTCTCCGACGCGACTCCAGACGTGCCACTCGCCGATGTCGCCCTGGCCGTCTCGGTCGCCGCCGAGGTGGACGCCGACGTGATCCTCGCCATCGGGGGTGGCACGGTGATCGACCTCGCCAAAATCGTCGGCGTCATCCGGCGCCACGGTGGGACGCCGCGCGACTTCTACGGCGAGTCGAAGGTGCCCGGGCCGACGATCCCTCTCGTCGCGGTCCCGACGACGTCAGGCACTGGCTCCGAACTCACACCCGTCTCGGTGTTGACCGACCCGGACCGAGAGCTGAAGGTGGGGGTTTCCAGCGTCCACATCGTGCCCGACTTCGCCATCGTCGACCCCGAACTCACCTACACCTGCCCTGCGACCGTCACCGCCCACTCCGGCATCGACGCGTTCTGTCACGCGGTGGAGAGCTACACCGCGCGACCCCGGGCCCACGGACCGCGCGACCCGGTGGAGCAGGTCTTCCTCGGCCGCAACCCCATCACCGACCACTACGCGCTCCTGGCCGCGGAGCGGATCGCCCGTAGCTTGCGTCGTGCTGTCAGGGACGGAGGCGACACGGACGCGCGCGCGGACATGTCCTATGGGTCCATGCTCGCCGGGCTCGCATTTTCCCACGCGGGCAACGCGGCCCCGCACGCTCTCCAGTACCCCATCGGCGCAGCCACGCACACGCCGCACGGCCTGGGCGTCGGGCTGCTACTGCCCTACGCGCTGGACGCGGCCAGGGATGCCATCGCCGACCGGTTGGCCATCCTCGCCGGGATGTGCGGGCTCGACGTGACCGACGCCTCGGATGCCGAGGCCGCAGATACGTTCCTCACCTGGCTCGACGGGCTCCTTGCCGACATCGGCATCCCTCCCACCTTGGCGGACATCGGCGTGGCACGCGCCGACCTCCCGCGCTTCGCGGAGATGGCCAGTGGCGTCACCCGCTTGATCCAGAACCATCCAGGCCCAACCGACACCGCCAGCCTGACCGCGATCCTCGAAGCGGCCTGGACCGGGGACCGGACCCACACGTCCTGACTCCGAGAGATAGTGACCGGCCTTTCACATGGCGACGAGTTTCCCTGCCCCACCCTGGGTGTCGGAATGCTCGGCTACGCCATCGCGCCCGACGTCGCAGCCCTCCTCGGGTCACTCACCCCGACCAGGCAGTAAACGACGCAGCGCGGCCCAACGAAAGTGCCAAGGCTCCGGACCGATTGCACTCCTACACGCATGGACAACCTTGGATGCGCAGGTTGGGCCGTTGGTACCGGTGACGCGAACGCGACGTCCGATCACCGCCGGACGGTTGGCCTCTTGTCGACCAGGCTTGCCGTCATGAACAAGGCACTCGACGGCAAGGTAGCTCTGGTTACCGGTGGTGGTCGTGGCATTGGCGCTGCAGTGGCGTTGCGCCTGGGCAATGAGGGCGCCGATGTGGCGCTGACGTTCCAGCAGAATCAGCAACGCGCCGACGACGTGGTGGACCAGATCAAGGCCGCGGGACGGCGGACCATCGCCGTGCAGGCGGACAGTGCCGACCCGGCGGCGGTGGTCGACGCGGTTGACCGGGTCGCCGGTGAGCTGGGGCGGCTGGACATCCTGGTCAACAATGCCGGCGCGTTCCTCCTCGGACCGCTGGAGCAACTGAGCCTCGAAGACTTCGAACAGACCGTCGCGGTCAACGTCCGGGCGCCGTTCGTCGCCTCACAGGCAGCGGTACGCCACATGTCGGCCGGTGGGCGGATCATCAACATCGGCAGCAACATGGCCGAGCGGGCAGTCTTCCCGGGCTTCTCGCTGTACGCGATGAGCAAGACCGCCCTGATCGGCCTGACCAAGGCGCTCGGACGCGAACTCGGCGGCAGGGCGATCACGGTGAATCTGGTAAATCCAGGGGCCACCAACACCGAACTGAACCCAGCCGACGGCCCCAATGCCGACACGATCAACGGGTTCACCGCCCTCGGCCACTACGCGGAGCCAACTGACGTGGCCGCCGCGGTGGCGTTCCTCGCCAGCCCGGACGGGCGTTACATCACAGGGGCGACGGTCAACGTCGACGGCGGCTTCACCATCTGATCATCGGCTCACCGCCATCCCAGTCCACCCTCGCGCACAGCTACGGCCCGTCCCTACCCGTCTTACCGGGGACGGGCCGTTCCTCTTGCCAGTTTGCTTGAGTCGCGAGCCAGACATCCTCAATTCGGCATGTCCTACGCCGCTGGCCCGCTACTGGAGTTGCTCGGGCAGGTGCAGGAGGCTCTCGAAGACACCACCGTCCTACCCAACAGGCATGATTGTCGCCGTGCGCTTTCTGATCTCTCACCCCGACGCAGTGGCCGAGCTTGGCAATGAGCCTTTCCGAGTAACGGTGTAAGGACTTGGAGTAGCCGGCTCGGCCAGCGGTCCAGACGCGCCCAGATCCGGTGCGGTGCAACGGAAAGACGCAGAACCCCGGTATGAAGGTGGTCCTTCCCGGGATCACCGTCATCGAGGTT